>CBFDVE010000498.1:0-1513 GCA_965613205.1 uncultured Rhodospirillaceae bacterium | reverse complement strand
TATGGTGGTATCCAGAACGTCGATTACAAAACCACGACCACCAACTACGACGATCTGACCGCTGGCTGGGTTGGTCTGCGGGTGAAGTTCTAGGCAACGGAACCTGTTAACCGGTGAACAGTTGCCGTATGTGCAGGACTCTGACCATCCTTATGGTTTTGGTTGCGGTTACACTCGGTGCTTGCCAACGGCCCCGCCCGTTCGATCCGAACAAAACGGAGCCTGGCCTGATCACCGGCAAAAGTGGAGAGTTGATTATTTACAAATCCAAAACGCGGAGGCGTTGATCGGGTTTCCACTTTAGCAAAAATTTATCCCCGGCTGTGGTGACGCAGCCGGGGATTTTTTTTGATCGTACGGCCCTATCGCCGCCACACTGGCTCAACTGTTTTATTCCAAGGACCACCTGGCCTATGCGTAGTATTATCGTCGGTATCGTCATTGGCTGTGTGATCGGCGTCATGTTCGGAGCCACGATCATCGCCCCGCGGCTCGAAAATACCGGCAACAACGGCACCGCCTCGCTGGGCCAGGCGATTAAACAGGCGGCGCGCGCGATTGCGCCGGAAAATACGGTTGCCCTGCCTCTTGCCGGTGCTCAAAAAACGGTCGAACGCTGGCGCATGGCCAGTGCCTATCCCGCGTCCCTGCCCCTGCTGGGCAAGCTGGCATCCCGGTTGGGTCGCAATCTGTGGAATGTTTCCGACGGCGGCCTGGAGCTCAAATTTTACGAACCGGGTTCACTGGTTCCCGTCAAAGGTATGTTTGACGCCGTCAGTTCTGGAGCCATCGACAGCGCTTTCGGGACAGTCGACATCTGGGCCAACAAGGCCCCGGCGCTCAACTTATTTGCCGCCATCCCCTTCGGCCCCGAGGCTGACGAATATCTGGCCTGGTTGTATTTCGGCGATGGTCAGAAGTCGCTCAACGAGATATATGGAAAATTCAATGTTCACGGAATTGTCTGTGGCATGATTCCGGCCCAGGCCTCGGGCTGGTTTCGCCGTAAATTTAATGCCCCGGAAGACCTGCAGGGGTTGAATATGAGCACTTCGGGCCTCGGTGCCCTCGTCCTGTCAAAATTGGGCGTGTCACCCAAATATGTGGAAGAAGAAGATCTTTTAGTGGCTTATGAAAACGGTGAAATCGAAGCCTTCGAGTTTTCACTGCCCTCAGTAGATTTACAAATGGGTTTTGGCGATTTCGCCAATCATTACTATTTTCCTGGCTGGCAGCAGCCCGCCGCCTTTTTCAATCTGATCATCAACAAGGACATATGGGATCGCCTGTCGAAATCGCGGCAGGCCCAGATTGAGGCCGTATGCGGCGAAAACGTGATACAGGGGCTGGCGGAAGGCGAATCTCTGCAATATGGGGCACTTCGAAAAATGGCCGCGAAAGGCGTAAAGATTCACCGCTGGCCGGAGTCTATTCTAGCCGCCCTGCGGGACGCTTGGAAAAAAGTCCAGACGGAACAGTCTGCCGCCGATCAGGATTTTGACCGTATATGGCG
>CBFDVE010000497.1:0-1527 GCA_965613205.1 uncultured Rhodospirillaceae bacterium | reverse complement strand
TCAAGCGCCCTGACGGTCACCTTGCCGCCGAACAATCCCTGATTGATCTGATAGTGGCGGGTCAGCCCGCCTGCTTTCAGTATGGGGTTGCTCATGGGTATTCCAACGGCGTATGACAGCGGATATCATCGACAAAGGATGGCGCAGTAACCCGGCATAAGTCGCTGGCAAGGGTGCAACGGGGGTTGAACAGGCATCCCTCGGGAAAATCGCCCTGTCCGGGCACCACGCCGGCAATGGATTTCAACCGCTCGCCGTGGCTACGTTCGGGCAAAGCGTCGAGCAAGGCGGCGGTATAGGGATGACGCGGCGCGGCGAACAACGTTTGGACATCGCTCTGTTCGACTTGCTGGCCGGCGTACTGGACGCTGACCCGGTGGGCGGTTTCGGCGACCACGGCCATATCATGGGTGATCAGGATCAGCGACATGCCGTGTTGGCGTTGCAAATCGACCAGCAGGTCGAGAATCTGCGCCTGAATGGTCACATCGAGCGCCGTCGTCGGTTCATCGGCGATTAGAAGACGCGGGTTGCACGCAATCGACATGGCGATCATCACCCGCTGGTTCATGCCGCCCGATAACTGATGGGGAAACGCCGACAGGCGCATTTCCGGGTCCGGGATGCCGACCTGATCGAGCAATTCTGCGGCCCTGATGTGCCGCTCGGCCTTGCTGCCGCCCTGATGAATTTTCAGGGTCTCTTTAATTTGAAAGCCGACCGTGAAACAGGGATTGAGCGACGTTCCCGGTTCCTGGAAGATCATCGCCATATCTTTGCCAATGATGGTCCGCCGTTTCTTGCCGCTGATCGATTTAAGATCACGGCCATCGAAGGCCAGGCGATCGGCTGTGACCGTCGCGGTCCACGGCAGCAGACCCATGACGGCCAGCATGGCGACGCTCTTGCCCGAACCGGACTCACCGACAATGGCCACTACTTCGCCCTGATCGACATTCAGGGAAACCCCGTCGACGGCACGGAACGGGCCACTCGCGGTGGCGAATTCGACGGTCAGGTTTTCGAGTTCCAACAGGCTCATGATCGCTTCAACTTGGGGTCCAGGGCATCGCGCAAACCGTCCCCCATTAAATTGAACGACAGCACAGTGACCAGAATGGCCAGGCCGGGGAAGGTCACCACCCACCAGGCGCTGGAAATGAATTCACGGGCATCGGCCAGCATGGTGCCCCATTCCGGGGTCGGCGGTTGCGCCCCCATGCCCAGGAACCCCAGCGCGGCGGCGTCCAGAATAGCCGTCGAAAAACTAAGCGTCGCCTGGACAATCAGGGGCGCCATGCAATTGGGCAGCAGGGTAATGAACATCAGGCGCAGGTTTCCGGCCCCGGCAACCCGCGAGGCGGTGACGTAATCCCGTGTCTGTTCACCAATCACCTGGGCCCGGGTCAGGCGCACATAATGCGGTTGCAGGACAACGGCAATGGCGATCATGGCGTTGGTCAGGCTGGGGCCGAGCAGGGCGACCAGTTCACCAGATTCAACTTCCAGATCAAGACCGCGCAAAAC
>CBFDVE010000496.1:0-1591 GCA_965613205.1 uncultured Rhodospirillaceae bacterium | reverse complement strand
GAGCGTCGGGTTCGGGCCGGAGGAAACCGCCACCCTGGCCGGTAATCTGGCCGAGGCCGGCATCAACGTGAAAGTCAACATCATGCCCGCCGCCCAGTACTGGGAAGTGTGGGATAAGGCGCCGTTCAGCCTGACCGTGTGGACCCACCGGCCTTTGGGCACCATGTTACTGGGCGTCGCCTACCGCACCGGTGTGCCGTGGAATGAAGCCAAATACTCCAGCAAGACATTCGATGACTTGCTGACCCAGGCTGAATCGACGGTCGATATGAACGCCCGTCACAAGATCATGGCGAAAGTCGAAAAAACCCTCCAGGACGATGCCATCATGGTCCAGCCCTTCTTCCGTTCGATGATGACGGCGGCCAGTGATAAGGTCAAGAACATCGGTATGCATCCGACCAGTTATCATCAGTGGAACAAGGTCTGGATCGATTCCTGATCCGATTCTGACAATCTATCGTGCCGCCAGCGTTCCCTTTATTAAGGGGAATGCTGGCGGAAGCGATTTTTTCACAAATGCGAGCAGCAGGATAACAACCCGGTGTTGATTCTAATTGGCAAGCGAACGGGCTTCATGGTGATGACCATGGTTGTCGTATCGATGCTGCTGTTCATGTTGCTGGAATTCTCTCCGGGTAATGTGGCGACCAAAGTTTTGGGGCCCTATTCGTCCGAGGAATCGCGTCAGTTGTGGCTTCTGTCACACGGTTACTTCGAGCCGCTATGGTGGCGCTATGGAACGTGGCTGGGCAATTTTCTGAGCGGCGAATTCGGCGACTCGATTCGTTTCAAGGTGCCGGTCTCTGAAATTCTGTGGCCACGTTTGTGGAACACCGCCATCCTGGGCTTCTGGACCTTTGCCATCATGATCCCCATGTCGCTGGTGTTGGGGGTTTTGGCCGGGATGCGGGAAGGGTCCAAACTGGACCGGATTATTTCCATCGGCTCGATCATCACCACGTCGATCCCGGAATTTGCCAGCACCGTGTTGCTGTCGACCATATTCGTCTTCAGCCTGAAATGGCTGCCCGGTACATCATCAATGACCAGCGGCTTTGATTGGACGCAAATGATCCTGCCGGTGATGGTGCTGGTCATTTACGATTTCGGCTACGTGGCGCGCATGACCCGGGCCTCCATGGCCGAAGTGATGACATCACCCTATATCCGCACGGCAATTTTGAAGGGCCTGCCCTATAAGCAGGTGATCATGAAACACGCCCTGCGCAATGCCCTGATCGCCCCCTTCACGGTCATCATGCTGCAAATCAACTGGTTGTTGTCGGGTGTGATTGTAGTCGAATTCTTCTTTGCCTACAAAGGGTTCGGGGCGCTGCTGCTGGAAGCCTCGCTCAATCAGGATATTTTCGTGATCGAGGCCTGTGCCATGGTCGCCGTGTTTGTCGCCGTTGTCAGCCAGACCATTGCCGACATTGGCTACACTTATTTGAATCCAAGAATTCGGTTTACCTGATGACAGAAATTAGTTCAACCGTAACCCCCGCGCCGTCCGCAGGGTCGGCAACCCGGTCAGCGCGGCCTCGACGGCTCGTTCCGTGGCGTTGCTCAGCCAGCTCGCGTCGACCGC
>CBFDVE010000495.1:0-1601 GCA_965613205.1 uncultured Rhodospirillaceae bacterium | reverse complement strand
TTTTCGCTATCCGGCGTGATAATCACAAACGGATACTCAACCCGCCAGTCCGAAGCATCTGTCACATGTGAGACGCGCGTTAGACCATCGAAATGTATATTGTCCTTCGCTGTGACGTGTATCAGTCGTCGCCTGGCCTTTTGCCGTAACTGCCTGTTGTCAATCAACTCTCTCTCAAATTTAATGACGGCTTTACGCCCGGCGTCGGCCAGTTTCAGTACGGCGGCTTCCGAGCGATGATTAAGGCCCTTGTACAGGGCCCCATTATTCCACGGTGGCTGGCCGAAACTGAACGGGTCGCCGATATCGACAATCCACGGAATTTGTTTGTGGGCCAGCTTGACCGCCTTGCCGACCAGATGCCCGGTGTAGGGGGTCGAGGTGCTGATCAGGCCGTCAAATGATATCCCGGAAGCGAGTCGCAGGGCTTTCGACCGGGCCGGAAAAAACCATGTTCCCGTGCTGTCGGGCCAGTAGACTTTTTTCCAGGTCAGATCATGGACCGCCTTTAGCAAGCGGCCGGGCAGAGACAATTGGCCACCGCCGGGGGCGGATGTCGCGGGTGTGTAATCTTTTTTGCGTTCCAGCAGCAGGCGCAGGTTTTCGCTGACCGCGCCGCCGACCCGGTGAACGTGCACGCCGTTGAGGATTTCCTCGGGTGCCGCGCCTTGCTTGCGGGCGCTGATCACATGCACGGACAATCCCTGGCCGGCCCAATATTCGGCGATGGCCGACCAGCGGTAGGCGCGCGGGCCGGGGTCCGGCGGGTAGCAATAACAAATGATGAGAACGTTCATTCGGCCATGAACTCGTTCCACCACATGGCGAAATTCAGCAGATACCAGACCTGGTTGGCGGGACCGTTTTTAAGCACCCGTTCGACCGCGTTGGCATCGAGGAAATCGGTTCTGGCGACGAATGTGCGCAAGGTTTGACGCGCCTGATCGCCCAGGCGGTCGATCACCCAGTCGTCGATGGGCACGGCGAAGCCCTGTTTTTTGCGGTCGATGATGACATCGGGAATCAGGCCGCGCACGGCTTTTTTCAGGATATGCTTGAGCAGTCCGCCACGGGTTTTGGCGGCCGGCGGCACGGCCAGGGCCTGGTGCACGAAATGATGATCCAGGAACGGCACTCGCGCCTCGATGCTGGTCGCCATGCTCATCTTGTCGACCCGCATCAGCAACAGTTCGGGCAGGCGCAGATTCAAATCCACATAGGTCATCCAGCTTAAGGGGGATTTATCAGGGGCATTTTTTTCGAAGCGGGCGCGGATTGGGGCCAGGGCTTCCCACGACGAGCGTCCGGCGAATTTCCGGCGCAGGCGGGGCGACATGATTTGCCACTTGGCGGTTTCGGGAAAGGCCTCCGCGCCGCCCCAGAACACCGGGATGCCGAGCGATCCGCGACGCAAAAATTCCGTATAAAGCCTACCACCGCGACCGAGCGCGGTTAATACGACAACCCCCAGTTTCTTGACGAAACGGGGAACCGGCCAGCCGTTGGCCCGTTCCAGCATCAAAAACAGCTTCCAGCTTGGATAGCCCCAGAACAACTCGTCCGCCCCTTCGCCGACCTGACACACGGTGACCCCGTTATCG
>CBFDVE010000494.1:0-1608 GCA_965613205.1 uncultured Rhodospirillaceae bacterium | reverse complement strand
GCTGGAGCACGGTTTTGAACAGGGCGCCGCAGTGCGGCAATTGCTGCACGATAGGGGCTTAAGCGAAATCACCACCGAGTTGGATATCGAGCACCGGGAACGGGTCAGCCTGGGACGCGTACCGGAAAAGTGACGCACCGGCTAAAATAGTAGGCTTGCCGCAGTACGGATGCGGCGCTGCTGATCCACACATGATGGCTTCCGACGACAAGATCCTTGCCCGCTATCGGGTTCTTTCCACGGCCAGCGAGATCGATGCTCTGGCCCAGTCCATGGCTTATGAACAAACCGTCGAGGTGCCTGCGGCATTGATTCGTGATGCCGGGGTACGCCGCCGGGTGGTGGGAACGGTTCGCTCCGTCCAGGCCGAAGCGGGCCGGCAAGACAGCTTCTGCGTCGACATCGGTTACACCGCCGAGCTGGCTTCAGGACAACTTGGCCAGCTGTTCAATCTTCTCTATGGCAACATCTCGATGTACCCCGGGGTGCGCTTGCTGCAAATAGATCTACCCGAATCGGTAACCGGTAATTTTCACGGGCCGCGATTCGGTGTGGCAGGGCTGCGGAGGCGGCTCGGAATTTATGACCGGCCCCTGTTAGCGACGGCGATCAAACCGCGCGGTATGCCCATCGCGACGCTGGCCCGACTGGCCGGCGCCGGCGCTGGTCGTCAACAATGTGCGATTGGGCAACGCTGACGGCGCATCGGCGGCCGAAATGGTGCGCTTGAAGTCGTTGCAGGTACGGGTCGCGCTCGGCCCTCTGCTGGGGGGTCAGATACAGGTGCAGACCATCCGTCTGGTCGAGCCGGTAATCGAACTGGAGCGTTTTGCCGATGGCCGCTGGAATATACTCGACGTAATAGGTGGCGGCGAGGATATCGCCAGCGGGCAGGAAAACAGGCCGGCGACCCCATTGACATCGGATCAAGGTGCGGGTGCGGGCACCGGTGCGGGCGCGGCGCTGGATGTACGGCTCGACAATTTCGTTATCGAAAACGGCACCGTGATTTTTCGTGATGGCGTTGCCGGTACGGTCGAAAAGATCGAACAGATTAACGCCAGGGTGGCCGCCGCCTCATTGAGCGGTCCTTTCGACAGTTCCGGTTCTCTCGAGTTGCGGGGGTTCCCCCTGTCATATGACGTATCGCTCGGCAACGTCATCGAAGGACGAACGGTACCGGTCAGTTTTTCGGTTGAACTGTCGCCAAAAAAAGGTCGGGTTCTGGCTACCGGAGCGGTTACCGGCCTGAATGAAATTCCCACTTTCAAGGGTAAAATCGCCGGCGACGGCGACCGGCTGTCCGATCTGATTCATGGCCTGACCGGGGCCGGCGATCTGCCCGGCCTGTTGGGCCAGTCCTTCAGCTTTCAAGCCGATATCGTCGCCTCGGCCAGGGGGGCCGATCTGTCGGATCTGAAAGTATCCCTCGGCAGTGCCGAACTGAAAGGGTCGGTCAATGCCGAGATTGCAAAAGAGATCACCGTCGCCATTGATTTGGCGACCTCCAGCATCAATCTGGATGACTGGCTGGCACTGGAAGCGGTGGCAAGGCCGGCGTCCGTCAATTCAACGTCGCAGCAGGAAGCCAGTTCATCGGTCAATTCC
>CBFDVE010000493.1:0-1609 GCA_965613205.1 uncultured Rhodospirillaceae bacterium | reverse complement strand
TGCGCACGGAAAATGGCTATCGTCATTACCAGCCGCGAGACCTGGAGCAATTGCGTTTCGTGCAGCGGTCACGCAAGCTGGGATTTTCCCTGAAGGACGTGGGCAATTTGCTGGCCTTGTGGAATGACAAGAACCGGGCCAGTGCGGACGTTAAAAGATTCGCCCTTGATCACATCAGTGAAATTGACGGGCGCATTGCCGAACTGCAATCCATTCGCAAGACTTTGAGCGAATTGACCGAATCATGCCACGGTGACGACCGGGCCGATTGCCCGATCCTGGACAATCTGGCCGATCTGAGTGATTTAGCCAAGGTTGGTTAAATCTTATTGGGCCGCGTTCTGCGTTCCGGGCTGGGAGAATTGCAGTTCGGCCAGGCGGGCATACAACGGGCTCGAAAGCAGCAATTCCCCATGGCTGCCGGTGGCGACGATCTTGCCCTGATCAATGACGGCGATGCGCTGGGCGTTGATCACGGTGGCCAGCCGATGGGCGATAATCAGGGTTGTCCGCCCTTTCATCAACCGTTCCAGGGCCCGCTGCACAAGGCGTTCGCTGAGCGCATCCAAGGCACTGGTCGCTTCGTCCAGCAACAGCACGGCCGGGTCGCGCAGGATCGCCCGGGCAATGGAAATGCGTTGCCGCTGGCCACCCGATAAGCGGGTGCCTTTTTCGCCCAGGAAGGTCTTGTAGCCACCCGGCAGGGCTTCCAGAAATTCGTCCGCCGCAGCGTCCTTGGCGGCGGCACGGACCATTGCTTCGTTGGCTTGCGGGTTGCCATAGCGGATATTTTCCAGCCCATCGGTGCCGAAGATCACCGGGTCCTGAGGCACGGATGCCATGCGCTGGCGCAGGTCATGGGGATTAACATCACAAATATCGACCCCGTCAAACAAGATGCGGCCC
Source organism: uncultured Rhodospirillaceae bacterium (assembly GCA_965613205.1). Taxonomy (GTDB): domain Bacteria; phylum Pseudomonadota; class Alphaproteobacteria; order Rhodospirillales; family JABHCV01; genus CAZZKE01. Next base: position 703 of record CBFDVE010000493.1, on the reverse strand, counting down.
AGTTCCGGATCATAAAACCGCAGCATCAACTGAAACACGGTGGTCTTGCCCGCCCCCGAAGGACCGACCAGGGCCACGGTTTCGCCGGGCTCGATGGTCAGCGAGAAATTTTCCAGCGCCGCCATGTCCGGGCGTGAGGGATAATGGAAGGTGACGTTATCGAACACCACCCGGCCCGCCGCCGGGTCGGGCAAGGGGGAAGGATCATCGGGCGCGAATATTTCCGGTTCGGCCTCCAGCAGTTCGATCAGCCGTTCCGTCGCCCCGGCGGCCCGTTGCAGCTCGCCATAGACTTCCGAAATAATGCCGACGGAAAAGGCCACAATGGTGGCGTAAAACACGAACGCGGCCATTTCGCCGCCGGTGATCTTGCCGCTCATCACATCGTTGCCGCCGATCCATAGAATTACCGCGATGGCAGCGAAAACCAGCAAAATCACGATACCAGACAAAATACCCCTGAGGCGGATGCGGCGGATGGCGGTATCAAAGGTGTCGCTGACTTCCTGTCCGAAGCGTTGGTGGTCATTCGTTTCATGGGTGAAGGCCTGCACGGTGCGGATGGCATTGATGCTCTCCTCGGCGAAAGCACCGACACCGGCGACCCGGTCCTGACTGTCCCTGGATAGCATGCGTACCCGCCGCCCGATCACCAGTATCGGCACCACTACCACCGGCACTACCAGCAGAACCAGTCCGGTCA
>CBFDVE010000492.1:0-1612 GCA_965613205.1 uncultured Rhodospirillaceae bacterium | reverse complement strand
CGGCGGTCGCCAACGTCGATATTGCCGCCGCCCGGCGGGATCTGGCGGTCGCCGCCCTGTACCCGCGCCTGACCCTGTCGGCAACGGCGCGATTTTTCCGCACGGCGCCCGAAAGCTATCGCGATGAACGGCGCGATGCCTACGGCACTCTTGAAGTGGTGCAGCCGATTTATGATTTCGGCCAGACATCGTCGGCTATTGAGGCCGCTGAAATGGATCAGGCGGCGGCGACCGATGTGTTGGAAAATGTCCGCAATTCGGTCCTGGTCGAAGGCATGGCGCTTTATTTCGGCCTGCATGCGTCCGAATTGCAAATGCGCTCGTTGTACGAAAATCATTCCTCGGCCTACGTCCGTTGGGAACGCTCGAAAGAAAGCCTGGGGCTAGGGCAAAACAGCCCAATTGACGTGGCCAAGGCCCTGACCCTGGTCGAAGTGACCCGGTTGGCCTATTACCGGGAACGCAATAATAACATTGCCCTGCGATTGCGGCTGGAAGAACTGACCGGCATCTTTATTGATGATGAACTGGTCTCGCCGCCCAAGCCACCCCTGAAAAAACCACCGGAACTGGACCGGCAAAAATTTGCCGCAACCGTGGCGCTGCGGAATCCGGAAATTAAGTCGCTGATCAAGCAAGCCGACGCCAAGGGTATTTTGCGTGGCGGCATTGGCAACCTGCCTTACCTGGAGGCCTATGGCAACGTCGGCAGGTCCAGCAATGTCCTGCGCGGGCGAAAAGATTATGTGGTCGGGGCCAGGCTTTCCTGGGCATTGTACGATGGTGGCGTGAGCCGTTCCAAACGATCCCAACTGGCCGCCGAAGAAAGCAAGATTATCGCCGCGATCAGGCAAAAACGCTCGCTTCTGCGTATTCAGGCCCACGAAGCCCTGCTGGGCATTCAGAATTCCTACCAGCAAGTGGTCGCGGCCCGGGCCGCACTGGATTATGCCAAACGCAATTTGCTGCTGCGTCAACAACTGTATCAACAGGATCGGGTCGCCGACCTGGGGCGGGCGATGATCGACAACACCGGGGCCGAGGCCGCCGTGGTGCGGGCGACGGGTCTGTATTACCTGGATCTGGCCCGTATTTCCATAATGCTGGGGGATTATCCCGGCAAGGCCCTGGAAAAAGGCTATCTGTCTTCGTTGGCGGGACAGAGCGGTGCGCCAGTTGAATCATATGCACCAAAGACAGGCAGTGGATTCGGCCAGGACGACCAGGACACAACCAACAGGAAGCTGGAATAACGGGAATGACCATGAAACGGACCAATCAAATTGCCACAGCCCTGCTGATCATGTTCGGGCTTCTGTTGAGCGTTGCGGGACCCGTCCGGGCCGCCGAACGGGCCTTGTCCTTCGCCGTGTCCGGGGTGATCAGTCAGATTAGAGTCAAACCGGGGGCACGGGTCGAGAAAGGCACCGTGCTGGCGATCCTGGATCAAGGCCCAATGATCGCTGGCAAAAAGGCCGGTGATGCCGGGATCGAAGCGGCGACTTTTAAATCAGAATTGATGAGCCGGCGACTGCTACAGACCGAACAGCTTTATGATTCACTTTCCGCCTCTGTGGAAAATGTCGAAGACGCCAAAACGGCGGCGGCAAAC
>CBFDVE010000491.1:0-1615 GCA_965613205.1 uncultured Rhodospirillaceae bacterium | reverse complement strand
TCGATTATGCCCGTTTCGGTGGCCTGAAGGGCCGGGTCATCATGGTCGCGCCGGATACCTCCATCGGCGAGGACGGCGAGCATTTTTTCCGGGTCCTGGTCGAGGTCGACAAAACCTACCTGGGAGACGACCCGGAATTGTACAAGATCACGCCGGGTATGCAGGCCACCATCGATATCCATACGGGCCAAAAATCGATCATGCAGTTTCTCATCAAACCAATCCTCAAATTGAAAAACGAAGCCTTCCGCGAAAGATAAGCCGACACCCCCAGCGCCCTACATACGAATTTAATAATGAATAATAAAGAATTGCGTCATACACTCGGGTTGGATTCGGCGCAAATATGGCTCGTTGATCAGGGGAATACATGTCGATAGCCACAATTCTTGGCTTTATAACGGCCTTTGGCCTGTTCTTATGGGCTATTTTGCTGCAAACCAGCAATCTGACCCTGTTTCTCAGTTTTACAAGTTTCCTCCTGGTATTTGGCGGCACCCTCGCTTCGACATTTATTTCCTATGAACCCAGATATGTGATGCTGTCCCTGAAACTGATCTGGAAGGTCATTTTCACCCCCAAGATGGGCCGGGATCTTTTGAAGGCGGAAGTCGGTCGGGTTATCAAATGGGCCTATATCGTGCAGAAAAACGGTATTCCGGCGCTCGAAGCGGAATCCAAAAAAGCCGTGCGCGGGGATCGTTTCCTGAAGTTCGGCATCGACATGGTGCTGAGCGGCTACAACGGGCCGGAAGTTCGTGAAATTCTCGAAAACACCATCGAGACCACTTTCGGGCGCAATACGGTGCAGATCAATATTCTCAAGGCCATGGCCGGTGCCGCCCCGGCATTCGGCATGATCGGCACCCTGATTGGCCTGGTGGTGATGCTCGACGGCATGGGCGGCGACCCCTCGCAACTGGGCCGGGGCCTGGCCGTCGCCCTGATCACCACCCTTTACGGGGTGTTGCTGTCGCGCATGATTTTCATGCCCGCATCGGCCAAGTTCATGCAGCGGGAACAGATTATCCGTTTTCGCAATTACCTGATTTGCGAAGGCCTGGCTTTGCTGGCCGACAACAAAAGCCCGCGCTACATCCAGGACAAGATGAACAGCTACCTGGATCCGGCGATCCATTTCAACATCGACAAGATGCGGAAGTAACGTGGCACCCCCGCCCGCCATCGAAGAAGAACCGGAAAACGAAGACTGGCTGACCACCTATGCCGACGCCATCACCCTGTTGATGGCCTTCTTCGTCATGTTGCTCAATTTTTCCAAAATCGATGTCCCCGCCTATGAAGAAGCCGCCGCCGGGATCAAGGCCGAATTGGGCCTGGGCGATAGCGCAGGCAACCCGATCGAGAAAATCAAAACCGACATTATCGATGTGGTCTACGAAATGCAGGCCGACAAAGTGGTTCAGGTCGAAACCGACGACAAGGGCATCACCATTGAGTTGGCCAGTTCCGCGTTCTACCAACCCGGCTCGGCCGAATTTCGCCCACAAGCCCTGCCGGTCCTGCAAAAAATCGGCCAACTGCTGATCGCCCCCCGCTACCAGACCTATATTGTCGCAGTAGAGGGCCATACGGACGATGATCCCATCCAAAC
>CBFDVE010000490.1:0-1620 GCA_965613205.1 uncultured Rhodospirillaceae bacterium | reverse complement strand
ATAGGGGGCGCAACCCTGTCGGCATCTGATCGACAGCCACACCTACTCCCGACCAAATGAGGTTTTATTTCATGACGAAGATCAAGGTTACAAATCCGGTTGTTGAACTCGATGGCGACGAGATGACCCGCATCATCTGGCAGTTTATCAAAGACAAGCTAATCCTGCCCTACCTTGATATCGATCTGAAATATTATGATCTTGGCATGGAAGTTCGCGATGAAACCGACGACCAGATCACCATCGACGCGGCCAACGCCATTAAACAACACCGGGTCGGGGTCAAATGCGCGACCATCACGCCCGACGAAGGCCGGGTCGAGGAATTCGGCCTCAAGGAAATGTGGCGCTCGCCCAACGGCACCATCCGCAACATCCTCGGCGGCACCGTCTTTCGCCAGCCGATCATCTGTCAAAACGTGCCCCGCCTGGTGCCGGGTTGGAACAAGCCCATCGTCATCGGCCGTCACGCTTTCGGCGATCAGTACCGGGCGACCGACTTCGTCGTGCCCGGCCCCGGCAAGCTGACCCTGACCTTCGTGCCCGAAGGCGGCGGCGAAACCATCGAGCGCAACGTCTTCGATTTCCCCGGCGGCGGCGTCGCCATGGCCATGTATAATTTAGACGAGTCCATTCGCGGCTTCGCCCGGGCCTGCCTGAACTACGCCCTGAACCTGGGCTGGCCGCTGTACCTGTCGACCAAAAACACCATCTTGAAGGCCTACGACGGTCGCTTCAAAGACCTGTTTCAGGAAATTTTCGAAGCCGAGTTCGCAGCCAAATACAAGGAAGCGGGCCTGACCTACGAACACCGGTTGATCGACGACATGGTCGCTTCGGCGCTGAAATGGGAAGGTGGCTTCGTCTGGGCCTGCAAGAACTACGACGGCGATGTGCAGTCCGATACGGTGGCCCAGGGATTCGGCTCCCTGGGGCTGATGACATCTGTTCTGCTCACACCCGACGGCCAGACGGTCGAGGCCGAGGCCGCCCACGGCACGGTCACCCGCCACTACCGGATGCACCAGCAGGGCAAGGAAACATCGACCAACCCCATCGCCTCGATATTCGCCTGGACCCGGGCGCTGTATTACCGGGGCACGTTTGATGATACGCCCGAGGTAGTGCAATTCGCCGATACCCTTGAAAAGGTCTGCATTGATACGGTCGAATCCGGTTTTATGACCAAGGATCTGGCCTTGCTGATCGGTCCCGAACAGGCCTGGATGACGACCCAGCAGTTCCTCGATAAACTGGCCGAAAATATGGAACGCGCCATGGCCTGAGGCCCGGCTACCTTTATCCTTGACGGAACCGGCGCAATCCCCTAGAAAACGCCCTCTTGTAGGCCGTTCGCGAACGGCTCTTGTGATATTATTCTAGGGAACGATGCGATGGCGAGACGCTGTGATCTTACGGGCCGGGGTGTTCAGACCGGCAACAACGTGAGCCATGCTCACAACAAAACCCGCCGCCGCTTTTTGCCGAATTTGCAGGATGTGACCATCATCAGCGACATTCTCGGCACCCAGATGCACCTGCGCGTCGCCGCCCGCACCCTGCGTTCCATCGAACACAAGGGGGGGTTGGACAAGTTCCTGCTGGAAATGGAGCAACAGC
>CBFDVE010000489.1:0-1629 GCA_965613205.1 uncultured Rhodospirillaceae bacterium | reverse complement strand
GGGTACGGTGCCACGGGAGCTTCATGGCGAATGGGCGCTGGACGGCGATATTGCCCCCGGGCGATACCGCGCCGGCTTCGGCGCCCTGGGCGCGGCCCTGGCCCGCACGTCGCCGGGCGAAATTCTGATCGCCGATCAACTGGTGCAAAGGCCGGATTTGTTCGAAACCCTGGGCGACTGGCGCGAACAGTTAAGCCTGCAACCGGCCTCGCGCTTCGACAGCGTCAACGGAACAAAGCGTTTGCAGGACCTGTACCGGGTCAAAACTTTGGCCGCGTTTGGCAGTTTTTCAAGGTCGGAGCTGGCCGCCGCCGGGGCCCTGGTTGACTATGTGGAGCTGACCCAAAAGGGCCGCCTGCCCCGCATCATGCCGCCCCGGGCCCTCGGCACCAGCGAATTCATGGCGATAGATGCCGCCACCCGGCGCAATCTGGAATTAACGGTGACGCTGGCCGGCGAACGCAAAGGCAGCCTGCTCAGCATCATCGACAAAACCCGGACCGGGGCCGGCGCCCGGCTGCTGGCCTCGCACCTGTCGGCCCCCCTGACCGACCCCGCCGCCATCGATCGGCGATTGGATATGGTTCAGTACTTTGTCGAGGGGGAGCGGGTGCGGCAAGATGTGCGCGGCCTGCTCAAACGCTGTCCCGATATGGAACGGGCTTTATCGCGCCTGTCTTTGCAACGGGGTGGCCCGCGCGATCTGGCCGCCCTCCGCGATGGCCTGGGCCTGGCCGTGGACCTGAAAGCCTGCCTGGCCGCAACCAATGAGCTGGCCGGACAACCCACAGGCATTACCGACTGTGTCGAGGGTCTGGGCCACCAGGGCCAGTTGCTCGACCGGCTGCGCCGCGCCCTGGCCGAGACCCTGCCCGTCTACGCCCGCGACGGCGGTTTTATCGCCGCTGGTTACGCCCCGGAGCTCGATGAATTTCGCGCCCTGCGCGACGAAAGCCGCCGCCTGATCGCCAATCTGCAAAGCCGCTATGTGGACGAAACCGGCCTGACCTCCCTGAAGATCAAACACAACAACGTGCTCGGCTATTTCGTCGAAGTGCCGGCCAAACAGGGCGACCGGGTGCCGACCGGGCAAGACGCGCCGTTCATTCACCGCCAGACCATGGCTAACGCCGTGCGCTTTTCGACGGTCGAGCTGAGCGACCTTGAAAGCGCCATCGGCCGTGCCGCCGACCAGGCGGTGGCGCTGGAATTGTCGATGTTCGATGATTTACTCGGCGAGGTCCTGGGCCACATGGATGCCATCGCCGCCACCGCCCGCGCCATGGCCGGGCTGGATGTCGGTTCGGGCCTGGCCGCCCTGGCAGTGGAACGGCGCTACGTGCGACCGTTTGTGGACAGCGGAATGGAGCTTGAAATCAGCGGGGGTCGCCATCCGGTGGTCGAAGCGGCGCTGAGCGAGCGCAACGAAGCCTCCTTTATCGCCAACGATTGCCATCTCGGCGGCGGCGAAAGCGAACACGGCGGCGGCCGCCTGTGGCTGTTGACCGGTCCCAACATGGCCGGCAAAAGCACTTACCTGCGCACTGTCGGAATTAATTACGTCCTCGCCATGACCGGGGCTCCCGTTTTGGCGGATAGCTTTGTTTTTACCCCCGTACAGCTTTTCAC
>CBFDVE010000488.1:0-1632 GCA_965613205.1 uncultured Rhodospirillaceae bacterium | reverse complement strand
AGGGCCAGTGTTCCCTCGATCTGAGGACGCGGGCCGGCGAAATCAAGCGTCAGCGCACCGAGCGCCCGGTTTCCATCAAGCTCGAATGAGCCTTCGTCGAACCCGATCCTGTGCCCCTCCCAGTGGAAGGTTCCATTGGCGGAAAGTTCACCGGTTTTCTGATCCTCCGGCACAAGGACGCCGGTCCATCTGGCAAAGCGGGGCAGATTGGCTATTCTCATATCCAGATTGCCATTGATCCTCAGTCCATCGCTGACAATCGCCCTGCCGTCGATTTTTGCGGAGAACAAATCCCCGTTAATTGTAATATTCACCGGGAATATCAGCGTGTTTTCCGTATTCTTACGTTCCCCGCCCGCATATCGGAAGGACACGGCCTGACCGCGCCAGGTAAACGTTCCCCGGCCCGAATGCGCGCCACCGGGCCGCTGTAGATTGATTTTTGCGGTGAGGGCCGTGAATTGTTCCGTTGTCGCCGGTCCTACGACAGTGAGGGTCCCATTCTCCAGCCGTATCTGGTCAAAAGGCGCCGCTTTCAGGGCCCGAACCAGCATCCGAGCCGTATTACTCGGTTTCTGCCGCCCGGGGGCGCTGCCAGCGGAGATCGATTCGATCCGCGGTTCGACAAGCGTGATGTCGTCAACATCGGGTTTGTCCATTTGCCCCAAAAACTGGCGGGCATAGGCCGACAGGCTTTCGACGTACCGGCGCTGGCCTTCCGCATAAATCGTGTCGAACGCCAGCGACGACTTGCCCGAGCCGGACAACCCGGTAACCACGGTCAGTTTGTCGCGTGGAATATCGACGTTGACATTGCGCAAATTATGCTCTCGCGCGCCACGAACGCTGATCTGAGGGGCCTTGCTGGTTTTTCCGGGCGGCATGGGGGGAGCAATATCTCTTAAATTCAAAGGTTAAAAAACAAGCCGGACGGGCACAGATACAGTGCTTCTCCGGCCACGTAAAGGAAGACACACCGAATCAGCGCCCGGTGGGTTATGTTCGCTAATTGTTCTTGCTATTGCAATGCAAAAATACAGACCCAAAGATCGCCAAAATTGCCGGCTAAACCGAAATTCCCAGGAAATGACGAATTAGGTTTCAGGACGCCCTAATACCATGGTATGTAAAACCATTCTAATTAAGTATTTTCCACGGCAAGAGTCCTAATGGTGACGATAGAAAAGTCCTTTCTGGCTGACCTGGCTGCCGATAAATCGGAACAAGGTCGCAAAAATCTGATCAAGGCAGTGAGTGACTTGTTCGTATCCGATGGCAAGGCCTTGCAGTCTTCGGAACGGGGGGTAGTCTACGATATCCTGCGACTTACCATCCATGAAATCGAGAAAAATGTCCGCGGCAAAATCGCCGAACAGATATCCGGGCAAGACGATGTTCCCGATCAACTTATAGCCATACTTACCGATGATGATATTGAAATCGCTTTTCCGATTTTGGCCTATAGTCCGCTGCTTGATGATGAAGATCTGATTGCCGTTATCAGGTCTAAAACCACGCGCCATCACCAAGCCATTACCCTGCGCGAAAATTTGTCTGAACTGGTTTCAGATGAATTGCTGGCGACTGAAGACCTGACCGTCATTCATCGGTTGCTGGCCAATACATCGGCCA
>CBFDVE010000487.1:0-1632 GCA_965613205.1 uncultured Rhodospirillaceae bacterium | reverse complement strand
GCGACCCCGCATTATAGGCTCTGGAGGGTGACCACTGGAATTACGCTATGTATTAGCGTTCGGAGTCGCCGAATTTTTCTGGCACGGACGGAAACGGATACATTTCCGCCAGATCAATGAAATTGACCCCCGCATCGATCGCCATGTCCAGTTGCCGGTGGGCCTGGGCTTCGGTGTTTTGTTGGCCAAAGGTCATGGTGCCCAGGCAAATAGCGCTGACCTCCATACCGGTGCGCCCGAGAGAGGTGTATTTCAAAGTCTTTGATCCTTACAGGAAAAGAACGAGAACCCCGGTGAAGCCGTACAGCCGGGAGTTGGAAATTTCGCCGTTACCATAGAATCCAACCAGGGGAATATCGCCCAGCAAGTCGGTGATGACGGTAATTTCATGGGCCTCTTGCTCGAACAGCGACGGGCCGCGGCCAAGGCAACTGAAATAAAGGCCGCCGCGGGGCGCTCCGCCCAAGCGTCGTTTCATGCGCAAAATGTTATTGCGCAAATCCGTATCCGCACTTTGCTGATCCCGGCGCACGAACATCACCCGGTCGCCGCTGCTGACTTCTTCGCTGATCGCCAGCCAGCCCCGGTCCGGATCGATGCCGACCAGGCTGCGCACCAGATAGTCGCCGGTGTCCGATCCTTCAATCGGCAGGGCGACATGAATCAGGCCGGCAACCTGGCGCAGGTCGGTGGCCAGGTCGGCCCCGATATCGGCCTTGAACACATCAATGGCCCGTTCCCCGTCCAGGCCAATCAGCACGTTGTCGACACATTCCGAAATAACGTGGCTGCCTGATATGGGCGCACAGCCCTGGCTCAGACAGGTGGCGACGGATACCTGGGGGGCGAAAACCACTCCCGACACACCGCCGTTGGTGGTCTGATCGGCGATCTGATGCACGGCACCGGTCGATGATGTTACCGCGCCGACCAAAAAGCCGTTGGTGCGCCGGGAAATATCTTCGATCAGCACCGGCAGGTTGCGGTTGGTCGGATCGCCATGAATAACGCCGAAGTGGCATTGCACCTGATCCATCCAGGCGGCCAGCCCGCTCGGCACTTCGTCGATATCGTCTTTCACGGTCGGCAGAATTCTAAAGTGATCTTGCGGTAGCGACAGGATCATCGCGGCGGCAGCAGGGGCGCCAAAATATTCACCGCTGTTTTCCGCATCGCCCGCTTTGCCTGAATTGGCAAGAATGCCGATGCCGACGCTGCCGACCCAATGGACGATGCCGGTTTTTTGTCGCAAATAAGTAAGGACGCTGGACAGGTCTTCGGCCAGGGCATCGGTCACATAGAGGAAACCAAGTGCCGAGTGGCCAAATTCCGCGCCATCGTCGAGCAGGCGTTCGGCGCAGATTTTACCGCCGTCGCGCCCCGGGTCCACGGTGTCGACGGCAACCAGGCGGAGCGGATAATCATCAATGGCGTAGTGGATGAAGCCGTCGGCCGGCATGTAACCGGTGTCGGCGAAAGCGTCGCGCAGCATGTCGCGGTCGTCGTGGTTGCCGGGGATCACATAGACGGGCAGGTCCAGGCGCTCAAAGCGGCGGCGAAGGCCGTCGAAGTCCCTTTTCGCGGCCTTTTGCACCAGGTCGCCGGTGGCGATTGCGAAATCTGGTCGTGGGT
>CBFDVE010000486.1:0-1648 GCA_965613205.1 uncultured Rhodospirillaceae bacterium | reverse complement strand
TAAATCCAACGCCATCCTGATCTGTCATTCCCTGACCGGCGACCAGTTCGTCGCCCAACCCCATCCGTTGACCGGCAAGGCCGGCTGGTGGAATCTGATGGCGGGGCCGGGCAAGCCGCTGGACAGCGACCGGTTCTTTCTGATCTGCGCCAATATCCTCGGCGGCTGCATGGGCACCGCCGGGCCGAAGGAAACCAACCCGGCGACCGGCAAACCCTGGGGGCTGGATTTTCCGGTCATCACCGTCGGCGACATGGTCCGCGCCCAGGCCATGCTCCTCGACCATCTTGGCATCGACGATCTTTTCCTGGTTCTCGGCGGATCGCTGGGCGGCATGCAGGCGCTCGAGTGGGCGGCCAGTTACCCGGATCGGGTGTTTTCGGCCATCCCGGTGGCCACGGCGGCCCGTCATTCATCGCAAAACATAGCCTTCAACGAAGTCGGTCGCCAGGCCATCATGGCCGATCCGGACTGGTGCGGGGGGGCCTATCTGGTAGAAGGCAAGCGACCGCACCGGGGCCTGGCGGTGGCCCGCATGTCGGCCCACATCACCTATTTGTCGGAACCGGCCCTGCACCGCAAGTTTGGCCGCCGGTTGCAAAACCGTGACAAAATTTCCTATGGCTTCGATGCGGATTTTCAGGTCGAAAGCTACCTGCGTCATCAGGGCATTACGTTTGTTGACCGGTTCGATGCCAATTCGTACCTGTACATCACCCGGGCCATGGATTATTTCGACCTGGCGGAAGAATACGACGGGGTGCTGGCCAATGCCTTTCAGGGCACCCAGACCCGGTTTTGCGTTTTTTCCTTTACCAGCGACTGGCTGTTTCCGACCGATGGCAACCGGGAAATTGTCCACGCCCTGAACGCGGTAGCGGCCAATGTCAGTTTCGCCGAAATCCAGTCCGACAAGGGTCACGATGCCTTCCTGCTGCAAGAGCCCGAATTTTTCCGGGTGCTGGCCGGTTTCATCGATGGGGTCGCCGAGCACCGGGGCCTGCCCAGACGGGGGTCCGGCAGATGATGAACGTGGCGGACAAGAAATCGATCCGCATCGATTTGCAAATTATCGCCGACATTATCGAACCCAATTCTCGCGTGCTCGATGTCGGCTGCGGCAACGGCAACTTGCTGGAATACCTGACCAATTTCAAACAGGTCGATGGCCGCGGCATCGAATTGAGCACGGCAGGGGTCAACGCTTGTGTCAGCAACGGCCTGTCGGTGATCCAGGGCGACGCGGAAAAAGATCTGATAAACTATCCGGACCAAGCGTTTGATTACGTCATTCTGGGCCAGACCCTGCAAGCCATGCACGCACCGAAAGATGTGCTTGAACAGCTCTTGCGCATCGGCCGTCACGCCATTGTGTCGTTTCCCAATTTTGGCCATTGGCGGGTGCGGGCTCATTTGCTGTTCAAGGGCCGGATGCCGGTCAGCGAAACCCTGTCGTTCCAATGGTATGAAACCCCCAACATCCATTTTTGCACGATCAGGGATTTTTGGGTTTTGTGCGGCGAGTTGGGCATTACCGTGGAACGCTCAATTATTCTCAATCAGCACGGCAAGGCCATCGACCACCCGTTGTTGGCCAACCTGCGGGGCGAACAGGCGGTCTATCTTCTCAGGCGCTGAATCTTGTCGG
>CBFDVE010000485.1:0-1649 GCA_965613205.1 uncultured Rhodospirillaceae bacterium | reverse complement strand
CGTGTTGAATTGTTCGATGATATCGCGGATGGTCGCCAGCACCTCGATCTGGGTAGTCACATCAAGGGCCGTCGTCGGCTCGTCGAAAATGATCAGGTCGGGCCGGCACGACAAGGCCATGGCAGTCATGGCGCGCTGTAACTGGCCACCCGAAACCTGGTGGGGATAGCGCAAACCAATGGTGTCGGGAAACGGCATTTGCAGCCGTGTAAACAAGTCAATGGCGTCGAGTTCGGCGGTGGCTTTGTCCGATAGGCCGTGTTCGACCGGAATTTCCGTAAATTGATCTATCAGTCTATGTGCCGGATTAAACGAAGCGGCTGCGCTTTGGGCGACATAGGCAATGCGCACACCGCGCAGGGAACGGCGTTCCTTACGCCTGAGTTCTCTCAGGTCGACCCCATCGAAGATAATTTCGCCGTCGGAAATCCGGCAGCCGGGGCGGGCAAAACCCATTGCGGCGAGGCCGATGGTTGACTTGCCAGCCCCGGATTCGCCGATCAGGCCAAGCATTTGTCCGCGATCAATGGTAAAGTCGACGTTCTTGACAATTTCCAGCCATTCCTCGCCGCTCTGACCGTCAATACAAAGGTTGCGAATCTCGAGTAAATGTTTGCTCTCGGGTTTATCAACCATCGCGAAGACCACTCGTTTTGTGCAGGAACCAATCGACGACGAAATTGACGCCGACGGTCAGCAAGGCAATCGCGCCAGCCGGCAATAGTGGCGTTATATCGCCGTAAGTAATAAGGGTGGCGTTGTCGCGCACCATGGAACCCCAGTCGGCGGTCGGCGGTTGCAGGCCGAGCCCCAGGAAGCTCAAACCGGAAATCAGCAGGAAGACGAAACAAAAACGCAAGCCGAATTCGGCGACCAGGGGCGGCATAATATTAGGCAACACCTCGCGAATGCTGATCCATCCCATGTTCTCGCCACGCAGGCGCGCCGATTCAACAAAATCCGTGACCACCACATTATGGCTGACCGCCCGGGCCAGTCGAAAAACGCGGGTTGAATCCAAAACGGCGATGATGATGATCAACACCGGTATGGATGTGCCGAAGATGGTCAGCAGCAACAGCGCGAAGATAAGCTGCGGAATGGCCATCAGAACATCGACGACGCGGCTCAGCACCTGGTCGGTCCAGCCACCAAGTATAGCCGCCAACATGCCGCCGATACCGCCGATCAGAAAAGCAAAACAAGTGGTGACAAAAGCTATCCCCACCGTGTTCCTGGCCCCGTACAGCAGGCGGGTCAGCATGTCGCGACCCAGGTTGTCAGTGCCCAGAATGAATGTTGCATCCCACGGCAAAAAAGAATCGCCGACGATTTCGGACTCGCCGTAAGGGGTCAGCACGGGGGCGAAAAATGCGGCAAGCACATATAACACAATGACCAGCAAACCAAATTTGGCGCTCCAGGGTGCCTTTTTCAATTCGATCCAGGCATCACCCCATTTGTTTTTTACCGGCGGCGGCGCCTTGGCGTCGGCGCTCTCGCCGAGTGAATTTACTTTTGTATCACTCATTTGGGATGCAACAATCTGGGGTTGGTGACAATCGACAGGATATCAGCCGTCAGATTAAAGATGATATAGGTCGCGGCGAATATCAGTGAGCAGGCCTGAACGACCGGAATGTCGCGTT
>CBFDVE010000484.1:0-1665 GCA_965613205.1 uncultured Rhodospirillaceae bacterium | reverse complement strand
CGACGTGTTGCTCGACCGCGTCGCCAAGGACGCGCCCAGGGTGCAGGAGACGTACGAGGCTCGTCTTCGCCAGCGCCTCCAAGATGGGGTCCGCAAGACCGGGGCGGCGGTCGATGAGGCACGCCTGGCGACCGAGCTGGTCTTCTTCGCCGACCGCCTGAAGGTTCATTTGAAAGAAAAAGGCGTGCGTCACGACCTGATCGATGCGGTATTCGCGCTGGGGGAAGACGATCTGGTGGCCGTGTTGGAGAGAGTCGATGGGCTGAGTGATTTTGTCGCCAGTGAAGACGGGGCGAATTTGCTGATCGCCTACAAACGAGCCGCTAATATTCTGAAAATCGAAGAAAAGAAAGATGGTCGCGCCTACGATGGGGCGGTGGATGAAAGTGTCCTTTCCGAAGATGCGGAAAAAGCATTGTTGCGGGCTCTTGACGATATGGACAACAAAAGTCAGGCTGCATTGGCGGACGAAGATTTCACCAGTGCCATGACCGCCCTGGCCGGATTGCGCGGCCCGGTTGACGAATTTTTCGATCAGGTTACGGTCAATAGCGACGATGGGGACGCCCGCGAAAACAGGCTGAAACTACTCAATCGCATACGGGCGGTGATGGAAACCATTGCCGACTTCTCTAAAATCGAAGGCTGAGGAACGATAAATTAATGACAAAGTGGGTCTATTCATTCGGCAATGGTGCCGCAGATGGCAGTGCGGCTATGAAGAACTTGCTGGGCGGCAAGGGTGCCAACTTAGCTGAAATGAGCAGCCTGGGCCTGCCCGTGCCGCCGGGCTTTACCCTGAGCACCGATGTCTGCACCCACTACACGGAAAACCGCAATACCTATCCTGATGATTTAAAAGACCAGGTGGCCACGGCCATGGCCGGGGTCGAGGCCGCCATGGGGCATAAGTTCGGCGATCCTGACAATGTCTTGCTGTTGTCCGTGCGCTCTGGGGCGCGGGCCTCCATGCCGGGCATGATGGATACCGTTCTGAACCTGGGCCTGAATGATCAGACCGTCGAAGGACTGGCTCAAGCCTCGGGCGATGATCGGTTCGCCTTTGACAGTTACCGCCGTTTTATCCAGATGTACGGCGATGTGGTGCTGGGTGTGCCCCATCACAAATTTGAAGACCTGCTGGAAGATCACAAGGACCGCCTGGGAATGGATCTGGATACGGACTTGAGCGCCGATCACTGGCGCGACCTGGTCGGTGAATACAAGGAAATGGTCTTGAGCGAACGCGGCGAGCCGTTTCCCCAGGACCCGGTCGAACAATTATGGGGCGCCATCGATGCGGTGTTCGGGTCGTGGATGAACAAGCGGGCGAAAACCTATCGCCGCTTACATGACATCCCGGAAGCCTGGGGCACGGCGGTCAATGTCCAATCCATGGTGTTTGGCAACATGGGCGACGACTGCGCCACCGGCGTGGCCTTTACCCGCGATCCATCAACGGGCGAGAATTATTTCTATGGAGAATATCTGATCAATTCGCAGGGCGAGGATGTCGTTGCGGGAATCCGCACACCGCAATCGCTGACAAAGCAGGGCCGTGAGCGCGAGGGTAGCAATAACCCTTCGATGGAAGAGGCCATGCCCGGCGTATTCAAGCAGCTTGATGATGTGCGCTTGAAGCTGGAAACACATTATAAGGATATG
>CBFDVE010000483.1:0-1668 GCA_965613205.1 uncultured Rhodospirillaceae bacterium | reverse complement strand
CGGATCAGTTTCGCCAACATCGATGCCGTGGCCGGGGGCGAGACCGCCGGTATTCCCTACGCCGCCTGGATTGCCGAGGCGACTATTTTCCCGCCGACAGCATCGCCGGAGTACGCGACTTCCTGGCCGATCCGACAGGCTGGTCCCTGGCCAATGGCGGCAAGGGCGAGTAAATCCAATTACTGATCGGGCAGGGTCACGGTAACCCGGAAACCACCGCTAGCATTATTGCCAAACGAGATATCACCGCCGTGGGCGCTGACCACGGAGCGGACCACGGCCAGGCCCAATCCGACACCGCCGGTTTCCCGGTTGCGGGAACTCTCCATCCGGTAGAACGGGTCGAACACACGGGATTGTTCGGCTTCAGGAATTCCAGGACCGGCATCGTCGATATGGATTGTCAGGGTATGATCGTCCCGAGCGATTTCCACATGGGCCTGGCCACCATACTTGATGGCGTTATCGATCAGGTTCTGAAAGGCCCGCATGAGCGCCACCGGGCGGCCCATGCAAGTCAATTTATCGGGCCCGGCATAGGACGCATTGGCGCCACCATCGGCGGCATCGTCGCACAGGCTTTGCAGCAATGCGGCCAGGTCCAGGGGGACGCTGGCTTCGCTGGCGGCTTCGTCACGGGCGAAGGCCAGGGTGGCGACGATCATGTCTTCCATCTGGGCCAGATCGTCGAGAATTTTCTTCTGGGTTTCTTCATCCTCGATCAGTTCGGCGCGCAGACGCAGGCGGGTGATGGGGGTGCGCAGATCGTGGGATATAGCCGCCAGCATGTGGGTGCGGTTATCGACAAAGGCTTTCAGGCGGTTTTGCATGTTGTTGAACGACCGGGCCGCCCGGCGCACTTCCTGAGGGCCTTTTTCGTTCATCGGCGGGGCGTTGACATCCCGGCCCAGGCGTTCGGCGGCCCGTTCAAAAAGCTTGAGCGGGGCCGTCGCCCGCCGCACCGCCCAGAAGGAAAAGGCGATAACGACCAGCCCCATGAACGCGATGGGGGCGAACATGCGGGACCGCCAGAAAGCATTGAACCGGGGCGCCGGGGCGGCCACGTTCAGCCACTGGCCATCGGACAGATACACCGAAACCTTGAGAATTTCCGCCCCGCGCCAGCGCCGCGACATGAAATTGAAACGCTCGCGAGACCCGGTATCGCTATCAGTCATCATGCGCCGCATGTGTCGCTGCATGGCCACCAGGGGATCGCTGGAACTGGCCTCGGGGACCGGCTTGAAATCGGCAAGACGGATGTAGGTAACCCTGATGCGGTCTTCGTTGAACCCTTCAAGCCGTTGCAACAGGGTGTTGCGCACCTCGCGCATACGCCAACTCCAGTTATCATGCAGGGAAACCGTGCTTTCCGGACTCAGGGTCAGACTAAAACCCGGACCCCACAGGGAAAGGATCAGGTTTGACCGTTCCTGTGGTTCGGTCCGTTCGACCGCCTCGACGGCGGCGGCGATGCGGCGGGATATCTGTTTGCCGCCGAAGCTGGTCAGTTCGGTACGTCGCTCATCGGAATAGATAATCAGGCTGATCGAATGGGATACGGTCAACCCGACCAGCAGCACCAGCGCCGTGCGACCGACAATCGAAGACGGCAACAGCTTCATCAGGATGGCCCCGTCAGATCGGCTGCGAACATGTAACCACCGC
>CBFDVE010000482.1:0-1675 GCA_965613205.1 uncultured Rhodospirillaceae bacterium | reverse complement strand
GCCTTGATCAGGTGTTTGAGAAACACCGGCCCATAGCGGTAATGCATTTCGCCGCGTTCGGCTATGTGGGGGAATCCGTCAGCCAACCGGAATTATATTATTCGACAAATGTCATCGGCAGTTTGAGCCTGTTATCGGCTATGCGCCGGAACGATGTTAACAAGCTTATTTTTTCTAGCAGTTGCTCCACTTACGGCATGCCGCAGGCGCCGACAATTGATGAGCAGCATTTACAAATTCCCGTCAATCCCTACGGCATGACCAAGCTGACCATCGAGGCGTGCATTCGGGATTTCGGCAATGCCTATGGCCTGAAGTCAATTGTTCTGCGCTACTTCAACGCCGCGGGTGCCGACCCTGACGGGGAAATTGGCGAGACCCATGACCCGGAAACCCATTTGATCCCGCTGGCCATTCGCTCCGCCTTCGGTGATGGCGCGACGCTGATTATTAGGGATTACGTTCATGTCACCGACTTGGCCGGCACTCATGTTAGCGCCCTTAAAAAACTGAACGGCGATATACAAAGTGAAGCCTACAACCTTGGTAGTGGTAATGGCTATTCCGTACGCAGGGTGATTGATACCATTGAACAGGTCAGCGGCCATAAAATACCGCTGATCATTGGCGACAGACGCCTTGGCGACCCACCGGTTTTGCTGGCCGATACGACCCGCGCCAAAAAAAGCCTTGGCTGGAATCCGCAATATTCGGACCTGCCCACAATTATTAAAACAGCTATAGACTGGGATCGGTCCGCCTCATGAAATCGATCTATCTGGCCATAACGGACACTAACTACCTGGTCCGCACACTTTCCCTTTACAGGTCATTTTCCGGATATCTGGGAATGAACAAAAAATTTGCAATTTTTTGTGTCGACGGACACAGCTTCGATATCCTGAAAAAAATATCCCTACCCAATTGCACGGTCTATGCCATAGAACAGTTCGAGACCGATGCGGCCCGGGCCATTAAGCATACTCGTATTAAGAATGAATACACCTGGACCTTTAAGCCTATCGTCATGCAGCATGTTCTTGCAGAGAACCCGAACCTGGACTGGGTGGTCTACTTGGACGGCGACATGATGGCTTTCGGCGATCCCGATGCGGCGCTGCTTGAGGTCGGTGACGCTAATGTCATTATTACGCCGCACCGTGGCGCCGACCGTAAATTCCAGCGGGAAATAAATGTCGCCGGTTCGTGCAACGCGGGATATGTCGCGTTTCGGAATTCCCAAATAGGTCGCGACGCCTTGGAGTGGTGGTGCCTGCGCTGCTTAGAACTTTGCCCGTGTGTGCCGGTCAATGGTATATATGCCGATCAGACCTATCTTGATCGCATGAACGAAAAATTTAAGGGCGTTTTGCATTTATCCCATAAAGGCCTGAACGCCGGGCCATGGAACATTCTGGGTGTGGCTATTTCTGAAACCGAAAGCGGGGTGAAGCTGGATGACGATGATTTGCTTTTGTATCACTTCCAGGGCCTTCGCATCCACGGTACTCGTATCTTTGATCTTTATCCGGGCCACATAAAAATTTCGTCGACCGTCACGCGACATATTTATCGCCCGTATATACACAATATTTTTGACACATTCGCCATGATCCGGCGCGTCGAATCTGATTTTGCCGCCGGCATCGACCCCATAATGACCAAGCCCAGGCTT
>CBFDVE010000481.1:0-1687 GCA_965613205.1 uncultured Rhodospirillaceae bacterium | reverse complement strand
GTCGCTCCAAGCCCCCTGGTGAATGTCATAGAGCAGGGTCCGGCTGGCATTGGTCGCGTCTGTGGCGTGTACCTTGCCGCCGGTCAATCGCCACAACAGGAAACTGTCGATGGTGCCGAAGGCCAGTTTACCTTGTTCGGCGGCCTGGCGGGCCCCGTCTACCTGGTCCAGAATCCAGGCGATCTTGCTGCCGGAAAAATAGGGGTCCAGCAGCAACCCGGTGTTGGCCGAGACCATGGCTTCGTGTCCGGCCTCTTTCAGGCGGGCACAGATTTCCGCCGTGCGCCGGTCCTGCCAGACAATCGCCCGGTGGATCGGCTTGCCGCTTTGGCGATCCCAGATCACCGTTGTTTCCCGTTGGTTGGTAATGCCGATGGCGGCGATATCGGTGGCGCTGGCCCGGGCTTTTTCCATGGCCTCGCGGCAGGTCGCCAGCACCGTCTGCCAGATATCTTCCGGGTCATGTTCGACCCAGCCGGAATGGGGGAAATGCTGGGCGAATTCCTGCTGGTCGGCGGCTATCGCCCGGCATTGATCGTCGAACAGGATGGCCCTGGATGAGGTCGTTCCCTGGTCGATGGCAAGGATCAAATTAGCCATTGCAGTTCCTGTTTCGTTGGCATCAGGCCGCCGAATGGACCCGTACCGGATGATGATCGTTCATCCAGTCTTTGAAAAGGGCGATTTCGTTTTCGCTTAAGACCAAGCCCAATTTGCTGCGCCGCCACAGGATATCGTCGGCATTCCAGGCCCATTCGTTGGCCACCAGGTAGTCCACTTCCCGCTGGTATAGGCCGCCGCCGAAATGGTGACCCAGATCTTCTGTTGAGGTAACACCGGACAGGATCTGGTCGGCCCGGGTGCCATAGGACCGGGCCAGGCGGGCAATCAGGGTACTATCGACGGCGGGATAAATCGTCGCCAGATGTTCAATCAGTGCCGACAGTCCGCGAACCGGGAAATCGCCGCCGGGCAGGGTGCTGCCACGGGTCCATTGGAGATCGGGCACATTGCCATAAGGTTTCAGCTTATCAAGAACTTCCTCGGCCAGGCGGCGATAAGTGGTGATCTTGCCACCGAAAATATTGATCAGCGGTGGCTCACCTTGCTGGCCCTGCACATCAAGTACGTAGTCACGGGTCGCTTCCTGGGCGGCGGCGCCGCCATCATCGAACAGCGGGCGAACGCCGCTATAGGACCACACCACATGATCTGTTTCGATTGGTTCCCTGAAGTATTCGCTGGCGGCAGAGCACAGGTAGGCTATTTCGTCGGGCGAGGGGGCGAGACTTTCCAGGCTGCCGCTGAAATCCACATCGGTGGTGCCGATCAGGGTAAAATCGGTTTCGTAGGGGATGGCGAAAATAATCCTTCCATCCGCGTTCTGGAAAATATAGCATTTGCCGTGATCAAACAGCGACTTGACCACAATATGGCTGCCCTTGACCAGCCTTATGCGTTTGCCGTCGTCAATATCCAAAACATCGGACAATATCTTTTCAACCCAGGGACCGGCGGCATTGACCAGCGTCTTGGCGCGCACCCGAAACGTTTTGGCGTTTGCCCCTTCAAGCTCAACAATCCACTCGCCATCCGTGCGCCGGGCCGAAACCACCCGGGTGCGGGTTAAAATTTCCGCACCCCTGTCGGCGGCGTCGCGGGCGTTGAGCACCACCAGACGCGCGTC
>CBFDVE010000480.1:0-1699 GCA_965613205.1 uncultured Rhodospirillaceae bacterium | reverse complement strand
TGCCCCCGGTCCCGATACAACGAACTTGCTGAACGAACACTGGTCGATCAGTGCCACCCGCTGACGCACGGCCTGGTGTTCGAGCGCGGTGTGGTCGTGCCAGGCGGGCTGGAAGAAATCACCTCGGCCCATGGACCCATCGCCGTCCGCATCGAACCAGTTGGGCCGCTCCCACCCGGCCTTGGAGCCGTACACCGCCCCGGCTTTTTTGAGTGTCTCGTAAAGCGGGCTTTTGCGAATGCCGCGCGCACTCTCGTGTTCTTCGCCGGGGTAATGAACGTGATAGGTGCGCCCGTAGGATTCGATGGTGCGGGGATAAAGAAACTCTTTTGTATTGTGGTGATCGTTAAAGCGGCGGATATCAAAGGGCCACAAGTCAAGGCTGGGTTCGCCATCGACGATCCATTCGGCCACCATCTGACCGACCCCGCCCCCCCCCGCGATGCCGATGGAAATGCCCGTGGCGGAAAAGAAGTTGTCAATATTGGGGGCCCAGCCGAGCACGAAGCCTTCATCGGCCGACCAGGGGATCGGCCCGTTGACCAGTTGCCGGATACCGACTTCATTGACCACGGGCGTGCGAATACCCGCATTGATCGCCAGTTGTTCGAAGCGGTCGAAATTTTCCGGCAGCAGTTCCTGGGCGAAGGGCTCGGGAATACCTTTTTCACCAAAAGATACGGTGTTGGGCTCCCAGCCGCCGATGGCGATGCCGCGCACTTCCGGCTTGTAATAAATCATCAGGTCCGGATCGCGCAGGCCCGGCATGTTGTCGGGCGCACCGGGAATGGGATCGGTGACAATGTATTGATGTTCGAGCGCCACGGCTGGCGTCTTGACCCCGGCCATGGCCCCCACATCCCGGCCCCAGAACCCGGCCGCGTTGACCACCACATCGCATTTGATGGTGCCGTGATCGGTGATCAGTTCGGTGACCCGGCGGCCATCGGTGACCATATCGGTGACTTTTACGCCCTGAACAATGGTCGCGCCTTTGTCCCGCGCCCCCTTGGCCATGGCCTGGGTGGCGCTGGACGGGTCGAGATAACCATCGCTGGGAATAAACGCCGCCCCGACGACTCCGTCCGTGCTCATGATCGGGAACATGTCTTGTGCTTCTTTCGCTGAAATAAGATGCAGTTCCAGCCCGAAGCTTTTCGCCAGTGTGGCCGAGCGCCTGATTTCGGTCATGCGGGCCTCGCTGCTGGCCAGGCGCAGGCTGCCGACCTTTTTCCAGTCCGGGTTCTGCCCGGTTTCTTTTTCAAGACTATCATAAACGGCGACGCTTCGCTGCAACATGCGGGTCAGGTTGCGCGACGACCGCAACTGCCCGACCAGACCGGCGGCGTGCCAGGTCGAGCCCTGGGTCAGGCCACTTTTCTCGATCAGGAGGACATCTTTTTTGCCCATGCGGGTCAGATGATAGGCAATGGAACAGCCGATAATACCGCCGCCAATAATGACAATTTCCGCGTCTCGTATTTTTGCCATGGGGGCTTCTCCGTTATGCCAGAAATTCGCTGTAGGCGCGCCGGAAGCGGGCCAGGTTTTGATCTGAATAGGCGACGTAATCGAAGTCGATTTTGGAATGAATTTCCGACACCAGACTCCACAGGGCTTCGCGCAACAGGGAGCCGCATTTCATGGCGGCATAGCGGCGCATCAAATCTGCATCAGCCGGGCGACCGAAATAGGCTTG
>CBFDVE010000479.1:0-1703 GCA_965613205.1 uncultured Rhodospirillaceae bacterium | reverse complement strand
CGCATGGTCTACGGCTTGCCGGTCCAGTCCGAAGCCCGCCACCGACGGGCCGCAATCGGGCACATCGGCCTGGCGAAAATCGTCCAGGGTCGCCCGACTGGACGCGAATGTGTTTGTTTCGTGCTGAAAACCGCCGATTGCGATACGCATTTTTGTCGGTCCGATTGCTATTTTTTGGCACCTTAAGCCGCCACCGGAAGTAGGACAACCGGAATGACGGACGATGTGGTATTTTGTGGAAATTTGCTGTAGGCGGTGCCTGCGGGAACGGACGTACAGGGAATTCCATGGAACCAATCATTGCTGGCATGGTGTTGTTTTCGGCCCTGCTACATCCCCTGTGGAACGCCCTGATCAAGCGTCAGGATCGACAGGACGGGGCTTTTGTTGGCCTCGTTGCCATGATTTTGATGCTGTCTTTCTTTCATTCCATGATCCAGGGTTATGACTTGCTTTCTGCGTCGAAGGTCTGGCCGTTGATCGCTATTTCAGTCGTCGGCCAGCTTTTGTACGGCTCGTCGTTGATTTTCACCCTGCGCCACGGTGATCTGTCCACCTATTACCCAATCGTTCGTTCCTCGCCATTGTTTATCGTCGCGGTGGGAGTATTGGTATTGGGCGAAATCTACTCCTGGACCCTGCTGGCCGGAATCGCCTGCGTGCTGGTCGGCGCGTTTGTTTTGCAGTACCGCCGAGGATCGCATTTGCTGGAAAATCCCAAGACCCTGATGTTTGCCGTCCTGGCGATGGTCGGCACGGGTATATATTCCATCGTGGATTCCCGCGCCGTACAAACGATAGAACCCCCGGTTTTGTTTTTTTGGGTCGAACTTTTCAATTTGCCCGGCTACCTGATCCTGTTCCGCTTTTTCGGACAATCGCAAACCCGCTACACTGATCTGTTCCAATGGGTCAAAAAGCCCGCCTTGTTCGTGACCATCGGCTGTATCTGTTACCTTTCATATTTCTTGATTCTTAAGGCCTACGCCATGGGCGGCGATGTCGCGGCGGTGACATCTGTGCGTCAGGCATCGATTCCGATCAGCGTGATCCTGGGCGGCTTGATGTTCCGGGAAGGCAGCATGGTGCGCCGTTTTGCCGCGTCCGTGGTGCTGGCATTTGGTATCGTCGTCATCGCCATCATGGGATAGGGTCAGGGCATGGCTAATAACAGTGATCATCTGCACGAAGGCGACAGCAACCTGAGCCCGGCGCGCCGGCACTGGGCGGCGCGCCATGTGACCGGGGCCGGGCGGGACCTGGTCGAAAAAGATGCCGGATTATTCCTGCACCAGGCCCTGTCGACGCCGTGCGTGGGTGCCATCAAACGGGCCGAGGGCATCTGGATTGAAGACATGGCCGGTAACAGGTACATGGACTTTCATGGCAACAATGTGCATCACATCGGCTATGGCCATCCGCGCCTGATCGCGGCAATCAGCGAACAAATGCGGCAACTGCCCTTTGCGCCCCGGCGCTTCACCAACGAACCGGCGGTGGCCCTGGCGGAAAAACTGATCGCCATTGCACCGCCCGGTCTGGACCGGGTGCTGTTTGCCACTGGTGGGTCCGACGCCAACGAAATGGCCTTGAAACTGGCCCGTGCGGCGACCGGTCGGTTCAAGACACTATCTTTCTGGGATTCCTTCCACGGGGCCGGGTTCGGGGCCATCGGGGTCGGCGGCGAGGCCCTGTTCCGGTCC
>CBFDVE010000478.1:0-1716 GCA_965613205.1 uncultured Rhodospirillaceae bacterium | reverse complement strand
CTGGGACCCAAAGACGTCGCTTTGGTTTGGAATGACCAGGGCGAAATCAGTGCCCATGTTTCCGATCAGGGATTAACCGAAGCGGTTCCCCAGTATGTTCTGTTGGCCCTTGCTGTGATGATGTCCATGGATGATCCGGCGATCGTCGGCCAGATGTGGGACAAGTTTGAAAAAATGATGGATCAGGATATCATCCGCCAATCCGCCAAATAGTCTTTCCCATCAATCTGGATGTGCACTAAGGTGGCGGCCAATTCACAATGATACGGGCGAGGTATAATGGCCAAAGCAAAAGTCAGGAAGCTTTTTTCGGCCGAGCGCAGGATGTTGGAACAGGGGGGAGAGACCGCGCCCGACGACGAATTGCCGACCTCGGGGGCACCGGTCGCCGTCGACCAATCCGAGGTTCTGAACGCCATTAAAGGTTTGCGGAGATTGGTCGAGACCAAGGTAACGCCGCAGTTACCGGACAATTTGCCGGAAGTCGATACGCTTAACACGCAACTACGCGAATTGCGCGATCATATTGAGCAAACCAAAACGGAAATCGCCTCGATCCGGCATCCCGACGATAAGGAAGATCGCCTGACCAGCGCGGCCATGGAATTGAGCGCGATCGTCGACGCCACCGAACAGGCGACGCACCGGATCCTGAACGCCACGGAAGAAATCGACGAACTGGTCGAAAAGCTCAAGGAACGCAGCAGCGATGTCGGCGCCAATGAAATGCTCGATGAATTGTCATCCAAAACCATTGATATTCTGGAGGCCTGCAATTTTCAGGATATCAGCGGTCAACGGACCACCAAGGTGGTTAAAATCATTAACTTCCTGGAACAGCGAATCCTGTCGATGATCGACATCTGGGGCGCCGATGAATTTGCCGAGGTCGAGATCGAACGGGATGCACTGGACGGCGATGCCGCCCTGCTGCAAGGCCCGCAGCACGAAGGCCAGGGAATCGACCAAAACGATATCGACGCATTGTTCGATTAGAACGGACCGAAATCAACTTCACTCAATTTGTACTGTTTTTGCCGCTGACGAGCCTCGTTTAGCCGAAATAATATTAGCGACTCGCTATAAAATACTTTTATGTGGATAAAAATTCACATAATTTCAAAAAATTGTTGAATACGATTCTATGGGCCCCATATAGAATCGACGATGACAAATGATATACTATTAATTGATGACGATAATGTCATTCGCAAGTATACGGCGCAGTTGCTGGAAGCGTCCGGATACTCGGTTGTGGAACTGGATAGCGCCGAAGGCATGATCCAGCATGTGCGTCTGCATAATCCGGATTTGATATTGCTCGATTATCACATGCCGGGCATGGATGGGCTCGCCGCCTTGCGCGAATTGCGGGCCAAACGGTTGTCTAACCCGGTGATTATGCTGACCGGTGATTCCGGCCAACGGGTCATTGTCCAGTGCTTTCGCGAAGGCGCCAACGACTACATTCACAAGCCCTATGATGAAGATTATCTGATATTGATTGTCGGGCGAACCCTGGAACGATCCGGCATCAGCCTGAAAAACGCCGTATACAGTTTATTGCAGTTCGCCCGCCATCGGGACGATTGCCAAATAGCAACTGATATTGACTGCACCTGCGGCATGAGCGACGCCGTCTCCAAGGCCGTCGACGCGACCAAAACACCAAGCTGATGTCGCCTGTTGTTCCGGCAAGATCGCCACAATTACTGG
>CBFDVE010000477.1:0-1722 GCA_965613205.1 uncultured Rhodospirillaceae bacterium | reverse complement strand
CGATGGCCCGGGCGGCGGCGATTTTCATGGCTTCGTTGATGGTCGACGCCCGGACATCCAGGGTTCCGCGAAAGATATAGGGAAACCCGAGCACGTTGTTGATCTGGTTTGGATAATCTGAACGACCGGTGGCGACGATGGCGTCGGGACAGACGGCCTTGACATCCTCGGGTGAGATTTCCGGGTCCGGGTTGGCCATGGCGAAAATAATCGGTTTGTCGGCCATGGACTCGACCATTTTCTTAGATACCGCGTCTTTCACCGAAAGGCCCAGGAAGACGTCGGCCCCTTCCATGGCCTCGGCCAGGGTTCGGGCTTTCGTCGTCGAGGCATGGGCCGATTTCCATTGGTTCATGCCGGCTTCCCGGCCCTGGTAGATGACGCCCTTGGAATCGCACAAAATCACATGATCCGAGGTGACGCCGAGGTATTTAATGAGCTCGACGCAGGCGATGGCGGCGGCCCCGGCCCCGTTGACGACCATCCGCGTTTCGGCGATGTCGCGCCCGGTCAGGTCGATGGCGTTGATCAGGCCGGCCGCGGTGATGATGGCGGTGCCATGCTGGTCGTCGTGAAAAACCGGTATGTCCATCATCTCGCGCAGCCGCTGTTCGATGATGAAACATTCCGGGGCCTTGATGTCTTCCAGATTGATGCCGCCGAAGCTGGCCCCCAGGAATTTCACCGCACCAATAAATTCGTCAACATCTTCGGTGCTGACTTCCAGATCGATGCCGTCGATATCGGCGAACCGCTTGAACAGCACCGCCTTGCCTTCCATCACCGGTTTCGAGGCCAGCGCGCCCAGGTTGCCGAGACCGAGTACGGCGGTGCCGTTGGTGATGACCGCGACGAGATTACTTTTGGCGGTGTATTCATAGGCCAGCGACGGGTCGCGCTGAATTTCCAGACAAGGGGCGGCGACGCCGGGGCTGTAGGCCAGCGACAGATCGCGCTGGGTGGTCAGCGGTTTGGTCGCCCGTATTTCTATTTTGCCGGGCCGACCCCGGCTGTGAAAGCGCAGGGCTTCTTCGTCGGTCACCTGGCCGCCCGGTTCTGCTTTGCTCATGGTTCGGCTCTCCGCTGTTAGTTGACGTTTATTTTGCCTAACGGGGCAGATGATTGATAGCCTTGATTGATAAAATCAGGATATGCGCTAGTCTGCGCCCACTTTCCCTTCAACCGGCAGGAACCGGAGCCTTGTCGAAATCCCCCGCGCCACAAACCGTCACGCCGATGATGGTGCAGTATCTGGAAATCAAGGCCGAACACCCGGACTGCCTGCTGTTTTATCGCATGGGCGATTTCTACGAACTGTTCTTCGAGGATGCGGTGCAGGCTTCGGCGGCGCTGGATATCACCCTGACCAAAAGGGGCAAACACAACGGTGATGATATTTCCATGTGCGGGGTGCCCGTGCACAGCCACGAAGGCTATCTGGAACGGCTTATTTCGAGCGGCTTCCGGGTCGCCGTTTGCGAGCAGATGGAAAACCCGGTAGAGGCCAAAAAACGCGGGCCGAAGTCGGTGGTCAAGCGGGCCGTGGTGCGGCTGGTGACGCCGGGCACGTTAACCGAAGACACTCTCCTCAATGCCCGGTCCGATAACTTCCTGGCCGCCGTGGCCGAGGCCGGTGGCGAACTGGGCCTGGCCTGGATGGAAATATCGACCGGCGAGTTTCTGACCCAGCCGGTCGACCCCGGTGCTTTGGGCGCGGCCCTG
>CBFDVE010000476.1:0-1724 GCA_965613205.1 uncultured Rhodospirillaceae bacterium | reverse complement strand
GAACAATATGTCGGTGACTGGGCGCTGGATCAGAAATTATCTCTGGCTGAACCGGGCAAGGACACCGGCAAGAAGATCGCCATCGTCGGCGGCGGCCCGGCCGGACTGTCGGCGGCCTATTTCCTGCGCCTGAAGGGCCACGCCTGCACAATTTTCGAATCCTACAAGGAACTCGGCGGCATGATGTGTTTCGGGATTCCCGGATACCGCACCCCGCGTGATGTGCTGGAAGGCGAAATCAAGCGGATCATCGACATGGGGGTCGAGGTTAAACTGCAAACACGGGTCGGCGATGATGTGACCGTGGCCTCGCTGGAAGCCGACTACGACGCCATTTTCTGGGCCATCGGCGCGACATCAGGCAAGCCTTTGCCGGTGCCCGGTGCGCAAGCGCCCAACTGTGTCGATGGTATTTCTTTCCTGATGGCTTTTAACGAAGGCCGTTTGCAGCATTTGTCGGGCCGGGTGCTGGTCATCGGGGCCGGTGATACGGCCATGGACGTTGCCGCCGTCGCCCGGCGCATCGGCCATGTCGATCATGTCACTGATAACGATCACCCGGAAGCCGCCATTCTGGGCTACACCGTACATGATGTGACATCCGTCGCGGCCCGTCAGGGTGGCGATGTGTGGGTGGTTTACCGGCGCCCTATTTCGAAGGCCCCGGCGACCCAACACGAACTGGACGCGGTGATATCCGAAGGCGCTGAAATTCATCAAAGCCTGGTGCCCCTGGAGGTCATTATCGGCGATGATGGCCGGGCCACCGCCTTGCGGGTGCAGCCGGTTGACTGGGTCGATGGCGAGATGATTCCCCGCGACGGTGAGGAATTTGACATCGAATGCACCCTGATCGTCGCCGCCACGGGCCAGGCATCGGACTTCAAGGGTTTCGAAGATTTAGATAACGGCTGGGGCCAGATCGACGCCGACAAGGTCTATCAGGTCAAAGGCAAGCCGGGCCATTTTGTCGGCGGCGATGCCATCAAGCCGCATTTGCTGACCACCGCCATCGGCCATGCGTCTATCGCTGCCGACGGCATCGATCAGTATTTGTCCGATGCCGAAATTAACGCCCGGCCTAAAGTCGATAGCCACCACTTCAAGCTGCTCGATGAATTGCGTCAGCACGACCTGACTCCGGTGGATTATGATCATGTGCCCCTGCGCGGCACGGACAGCGCCGATATGGCCGTGCACAATTACGAAGATCGCTCGTTCGCCGAAATTATTACCCACGATAGACTGTTTCTGGCTCATTTCAAATACGACCCCATGAACCGGCGCACGGAAGATATCGTAACGGGCGATGCTATTCTCGGCAATTTCGAAGAGCGGTTTTCCGGTTTCGCCGAACAGCAGGCGATTGACGAAGCCGAACGCTGCATGAGCTGTGGCATGTGCTTCGAATGTGACAACTGCATTATATATTGCCCGCAAGACGCCGTTCACCGGGTCAAGAAAGACCAGGTGACGATCGGCCGTTATGTGGAAACGGACTACGGCAAATGCATCGGCTGTCATATCTGCATGGATGTCTGTCCGTCGGGCTACATAAATATGGGTCTGGGGGACTAACCACGTTGAGGAGAAGTATATTGATGAAGTTTTCGGCCCTGTTCGGCCTGTTGCTCGCGGTCATGATTACCACCGTGGGCACACCGGGACAGGCTTGCGCCCAGCAAAGTGGCGTCCCCCTGCCGGTGCTGTCCAAGGCCTTCAAA
>CBFDVE010000475.1:0-1779 GCA_965613205.1 uncultured Rhodospirillaceae bacterium | reverse complement strand
TCAAAAATGACAGGATGTGGGCTGAAATCAGGACTTGATCAATACGGATACTCTAACTCAATTTGCGACGCAAAAACTATCAGACGGGCGTATCGTCCTGCGGCTTATGGCTCAGCCGGGCCAGCACATCATCGAGCTGGCCCAGATCCTGATAATGGATGGTCAGGGAGCCGTGGCCGTCCCTGAAAGCGATATCGACCTTCAGGCCGAGCAGTTCCGACATATCCCGTTCCAGGGCCAGGGTGTCGGTATCTTTCGGCGCGGCGGCGGCGGTTGTTTTTTTGGCCTGACCCTCCCGTTGCACCAATTTTTCCGTCTGGCGGACGTTAAGCCCTTGATTTATAACCTTTTTTGCCAGCCCTTCCGGATCCCTGGCGGTCAGCAGGGCGCGTCCGTGACCGGCGGAAATTTCACCCTGATCGATCAATTCTTTGAGTCTGTCTGGCAACCCCAGCAATCTGACCGTATTCGCCACATGGCTGCGGCTCTTGCCGATGACTTTCGCCAGGGCCTCCTGGTTGTGGGAAAACTCGTTCATCAGGCGCTGGTAGCCTTCCGCTTCTTCCAGCGGTGACAGGTCCTGGCGTTGCAGATTTTCGACCAGGCCGATTTCCAGCGCCTGCATATCGTTCAAATCCCGGACGATAACCGGAACTTCGTGCAGCCTGGCCTTTTGCGCCGCCCGCCAGCGCCGTTCACCGGCGACGATTTCGTAGCAATCCGGGGCATTGGGGGCGTCCGCATGACCCTCCAGGCGGCGCACCAGCAGGGGCTGGATAATGCCCATTTCGGCAATCGACTCGGCCAGCTCGTCGATCTGTTCGGAATCCATGTGCTGGCGCGGCTGATAGCGGCCCGGCTGTAAATGCCCCACAGGCACGGTTTTCGGCGTCCGCTCCCGATCCGGCTGGCCATAGTCGGCCGCCGCATCATCGCCCAGCAGGGCCGACAAACCACGGCCCAGCTTACGTTTTTTGGTCTCGCTGGCCATTACCCGGAGACCTCTTTTTCGCGGCGGATAACTTCTCCGGCCAGATGCAGGTAGGCCTGGCTACCGGCACAGGCCAAATCATAGACCAGCACCGGGGTGCCATAGGACGGGGCCTCGGAAATGCGCACATTGCGGGGAATCACCGTTTGATAGACCGTGTCGCCGAAGTAGTCCCGCACGTCGTTGGCCACCTGTTGCGACAAATTATTGCGACCGTCGTACATGGTCAGCACGATGCCCTGCAATTGCAGGCCCGGATTAAATGCCTGACGGATGCGCTCGATGGTTTTGACCATATGACTGACCCCTTCCAGGGCGAAAAATTCGCACTGCAAGGGAACCAGCACCGCCTGGGCCGCGACCAGGGCGTTGATGGTCAACAGACCCAGGGCCGGCGGGCTGTCGATCAGCACGTAGTCATAACCGACCGCACCCTCACCGTGGTCCGCCATCAAGGCCCGGCGCAGGCTGTATTCCCGCTCGTCCACGTCGATCAGTTCCAGTTCCGCCCCGGTCAGGTCCATGCCCGACGGGGCGATATCGAGTCCGGCAATGGCGGTCTTGCGAACAACGTCCGACAGGGGGACCTGGCCCATCACAACATGATAGATATTGCGCCACCGGTCGTGCCGTTCGACCCCCAGGCCGGTGCTCGCATTGCCTTGCGGGTCCAGATCGATCAGCAGCACGCGGCGGTGCGTAGCGGCCAGCGACGCGGCAAGATTGACGGCGGTGGTGGTCTTGCCCACCCCGCCCTTCTGGTTCGCTACCGCGATGATTCGTCCCAT
>CBFDVE010000474.1:0-1781 GCA_965613205.1 uncultured Rhodospirillaceae bacterium | reverse complement strand
TTTGATTGATGTCCGTCCCAGGATTAGCAAAGCCCTGATCGACCTGGCCCAGGCCCATAATATTATTCTGCGTCCCGCCACTGCACCCCTTAACGCCCACGGGGCCAAGGGCCTGGAAGGGCTCGATCTGGCTCGCCGCAGCGGCCAGGGCTGGCAACCGGGTGGCTCGGTGAAATGCGATCTGGTGGCGGTCTCGGGCGGCTGGTCGCCGGTTGTCAATTTATTATCCCACAGCGGCGTCAAGCCGGTCTGGAACGGCGACAACGCCTGCTTCGTGCCCGGCGATGTAAGCGGCCCGGTGCATATGGCCGGGTCGGCGGCGGGCATCTGGATGACCGATGATTGCGAAATCTCCGGTATCGCGGCGGCATCGAGCGTGGCTGCGGCGCTGGGTAAGGATGCCCCGGAAACCAAAATGCCGGCTCTCGGCGGTTGGCATAATCCAATTTCGCCCTTGTACGAAGTGCGGGTTCCCGGCAAGCGGCTGAAAAGCTTTGTCGATCCGCAACACGATGTGACGGCGGAAGATGTCCGTCTGGCGCACCGGGAAGGCATGGTTTCGATCGAACATCTGAAACGCTATACGACGCTGGGTATGGCCACGGATCAGGGCAAGATGGGCAATATTATTGGCATGGCGCTGATGGCCGAGGCTCTGGGCAAGGAAATTCCCGACGTCGGCACGACGACTTTCCGCCCGCCCTATACCCCCATTGCCATCGGCGCGCTCAGCGGTCGCGGCGTCGGTCGCCACTTCAAGCCCCTGCGGCGTACCCCTATGCACGACTGGAACCTGGCCAATGGGGCGACCATGACCGATGCCGGGTTGTGGCAGCGGCCCTGGTATTTTGCCAGGGGGGAAGAAACCATTGCTGATGCCTATGTGCGTGAGGCCGCCACGGTGCGGCAATCGGTCGGCTTGTGCGATGTCACATCATTGGGCAAGATCGCCATTCAGGGGCCGGACGCGACGGAATTTCTCAATCGCATTTACACCAACCCGTTCGCCAAGCTGCCGATCGGCAAGGCCCGTTACGGCATCATGCTGCGCGACGACGGCATGGTTATGGATGACGGCACCACCTGGCGGCTTGGCGAGACCGACTATTTCATGACCACGACCACGGCCCACGCGGCGAAAGTCATGGTCTGGCTGGAAGAACTGTTGCAGACCCGCTGGGGCGATTTGAAGGTTCATGTCACGTCTGTGTCGGAACAATGGGCCGGGTGCGCCGTCGCCGGGCCTAAATCCCGCACCGTGCTGGAAGCCATCTTGAATGACCCCGCGATCATTACCGATCAAGCCTGCCCGTTCATGGCGGTGCGCCAGGCGACTTTGAAAGGCGGAATTCCGTGCCGCATCGCGCGTATCAGTTTTTCCGGCGAGATGGCTTTCGAAGTCTACGTGCCGAGCGATTACGCCCCGGCCATGATGGATTTGCTGTGGGGCGAAGCCAAAGCCATGGGCGGCTGCCTGTACGGGCTTGAAGCATTGGGCGCCCTGCGCATCGAAAAAGGCCATGTAACCGGGGCCGAACTGGATGGCCGGGTGACCATCGACGATGCCGGTCTGGGCAAAATGGCCTCGCCCAGGAAAACATTCATCGGCGATGCCTTGCGCAAGCGCCCGGCCATGATCGCCGAAGACCGGCCCCGGCTGGTTGGTATTTTACCGAAAGACCGCTCGCAAACCTTTAATGCCGGGTCTATTTTGTGTGCCGCCGATGCGGTCAGTGGTTTGGGTGAAGGGTGGATCACGGCGATCACCTATTCACCGGTAT
>CBFDVE010000473.1:0-1813 GCA_965613205.1 uncultured Rhodospirillaceae bacterium | reverse complement strand
ATCAAGCACCCAGGCGGTTGCCGCCCGTGTCTCCGCCTTGGCGGTCTCGTCATCGCCCTGCAACACGGGTTTGGCGAATTCCAGATGCCAATCGCAGAAAGTACCCCAGGTGAACTGATAGAGCGCCCCGGCGGCATCGTTGAACCGGTAATTGTCGATGGCCCTGGCCGCGTCTTTTGCCGCCTCCGCCGTTTTGCCGACAATCCAGCGGTTCAGCGTCTGCCGGCAGGCCGTGGGGTCAAATGCCGGATCATAACGGCAATCATTCATTTCACTGAAACGGGCCGCATTCCATAGCTTGGTGCAGAAGTTGCGGTAGCCTTCGACCCGGCTTTCGCTCATCTTCACGTCCCGGCCCTGGGCGGCGAAGGCGGTCAGGGTGAAGCGCAGGGCATCGGCGCCGAATTTGTCGATCATCTCCAGCGGGTCCATGACATTGCCCTTGGATTTGGACATTTTCTGACCCTTTTCGTCCCGCACCAGGGCGTGGATGTAGACCGTGTGAAACGGAACCTCGTCCATGAAATGCAGCCCCATCATCATCATCCGGGCGACCCAGAAAAAGATGATGTCGAAGCCGGTAACCAACACATCGGTCTGGTAATAGCGCGCCACTTCCGGCGTCTCTTCGGGCCAGCCGAGCGTCGAAAAGGGCCACAGGGCCGAGGAAAACCAGGTGTCGAGCACATCTTCATCGCGCACCAGTTCGACCGTTTCGCCGTAATGTTTATCGGCGGCTTCCTGCGCTTCGTCTTCGTTCATCTCGACGAAAATTTCGCCGTCCGGCCCGTACCAGGCGGGAATTTGATGGCCCCACCAGATTTGCCGCGATACACACCAGGGCTGGATATTACGCATCCATTCGAAATAGGTCTTGTCCCACTGGGCGGGGACGAATTTGGTCCTGCCCTGTTCGACGGCTGCAATGGCCGGTTTGGCCAGGGTCGGCGCATCGACAAACCACTGGTCGGTCAGCCAGGGTTCGATGACCACGCCGGAGCGGTCGCCGTAAGGCACGGTCATGACGTTTTCGTCGATTTTTTCCAGCAGGCCCAGGCCTTCGATTTCCTTGACCACGGCATCGCGGGCCTCGAACCGGTCCAGGCCAATATAGTGATCGGGCGCGTTATCGTTAATGCGGGCGTCCCGGTCGAAAATATTGATAACGTCCAGGTCCTGGCGGCGACCGACCTCGAAATCGTTAAAATCGTGGGCCGGGGTGATCTTGACCGCACCGGAGCCCTTTTCCGGGTCGGCGTATTGATCGGCGACGATGGCAATTTTGCGACCAACAATGGGCAGGATACAGAACTTGCCGATCAGGTCCTTGTAGCGGTCATCATCGGGATGCACGGCAACGCCGGTATCGCCCAGCATGGTTTCCGGGCGGGTCGTGCCAACCGTGATAAACTCGCCCTCGCGACCTTCGACCGGGTATTTGAAATACCACATCTTGCCAGTGACTTCCCGCTGCTCCACTTCCAGATCGGAAATGGCGGTGTGCATCATCGGGTCCCAGTTGACCAGGCGTTTGCCCCGGTAGATCAAGCCGGCATCGTAGAGACGCACGAAGGTTTCGACAACGGCAGCGGCCGGGCCGTCATCGAGTGTGAACAGTTCGCGCGACCAGGCGAGTGAGGCTCCGAGCCGCCGGAACTGACGCTGGATGTTGTCACCCGATTCCCGCCGCCATTGCCACACGCGCTCGACGAAGGCCGCGCGTCCGAGGCCGGTACGTGAATCGCCCTCGGCGGTCAGTTGGCGCTCGACCACCATCTGCGTCGCGATGCCGGCATGATCCGTGCCCGGTTGC
>CBFDVE010000472.1:0-1816 GCA_965613205.1 uncultured Rhodospirillaceae bacterium | reverse complement strand
T
Organism: uncultured Rhodospirillaceae bacterium; assembly: GCA_965613205.1. Taxonomy (GTDB): domain Bacteria; phylum Pseudomonadota; class Alphaproteobacteria; order Rhodospirillales; family JABHCV01; genus CAZZKE01. Next base: position 1,815 of record CBFDVE010000472.1, on the reverse strand, counting down.
CCTGAAAATTGCAGGCCTCCAGAATATCAATGGTTTTGGTCGACAATTCATCGAGCATTTCATTGGCACCGACATCACTGCTGCGTTCCTTAAGCTTATCGACAAGTTCATCAATTTCTTCGGTCGCATTCAATATGCGGTGGGTTGCCTGCTCGGTGGCATCGACAATGGCCCCCAGTTCAGTGGCGGCGCTGGTCAGGCGATCCTCGGTCTCGTCGGGATGGCGGATCGAGGCGATTTCCTTTTTTGTCTCTTCAATATGATCACGCAAATCACGCAATTGTTCTTTCAGGGTGCTCACTTCCGGCAGATCGTCCGGCATTTTCGGCGTTACTTTTTCCTCGATGACTTTTCGCAAGCCCCGGATGGCGGCCAGAACCTGGCTCTGGTCAACCGAAACCACGTCGCCATTGCCGCCTGATCCGGCACTATTTCCGGGAATTTCCTGGCCGCGCATTTCGATCAATCTGCGCTCGGCAGAAAAGAGTTTCCTGACTTTTGATCTCGCCATCGTTCCCCCAGTTTAAATCAGCCGACAATTGCTAATCGCCTGCTTACAACAATCGATGGCGCAGAATCACACATTAGTGCCGCCAATCCAAACAAAAATGTGTGCTGACAGATTAATTCGCAGCCTGGCGGACGATATCCCGGTCCATCATTTTCTCGAAGATATCCCACATTTTGCCAACAACCTCGGGATTATCCATGGACATCATCACCGCCAGGGCCAACAGGACATGCTGGGGAACCGCTTCGGTCAACGCCACGTCTGAAACATGGGCGCTGATTTTGCCCTCGTCGTTCCAGACCAGCGCCACGTCCTTTGGCCCCAGTTCTATGGTTTGAGTTACCTGCAGATCTTTCTGCATATCGACACCTCGCCCATTGATACCCGGTCAGTAGACCGGACAAATCGTTAGTTTTTCCCTAATGGCGGAATAACACGTTGCAGAATTGTTATTTCATAAGCCGGTGTCTCGCCCTCAACCGGCACTTGCCGAGTCCAGATTTGCCGCCAGGCGGCCCGGTCGAACCCGTCCAGATAGGCGTCTCCTTTGGGGCGAAGCTTGACTTCCGTCAGGTATATTCGGTCGGCCAGGGGCATCGCCAGGCGATAAATCTCGGCCCCGCCGATGATCATGATTTCGCCGTCGCCGAGGTTTCGCGCCTGATCAAGAGCCTGATCCAGACTATGAACCACATAAGCCCCTTCGGCCCGGTAGGTCGGGTCTCGGGTAATGACGATGTTAGCACGGCCCGGTAGGGGGCGGCCCAGTGATTCCCAGGTCTTGCGGCCCATGACAATGGGTTTGCCCAGTGTCTGTTGCCTGAAAAACCTGAGATCGCCCGGAATGTGCCATGGCAGGCCGCCGTGCCGCCCAATGACCCGGTTTTCCGCCATGGCGACGATCAGCGACACCCCCATCACACGGCGACCGGGGCGGCGATGTGGGGATGACATTGATAGTCTTCGAGGGTGAAGTCTTGATAGGTAAAGGCGAACAGGTCGGTGACATCGGCATTGATCGCCATCCGCGGCAAAGCCAGGGGGCTGCGGCCCAGTTGCAAATCGGCCTGTTCCAGATGATTGGAATACAGATGGGCATCGCCGAAGGTATGGATGAAATCACCGGGCTGCAATCCGGTGATCTGGGCCATCATCAGGGTCAGCAAGGCGTATGAGGCGATATTAAACGGCACGCCTAAAAATATATCGGCGCTGCGCTGGTACAACTGGCACGACAACCGACCCTCGGCCACGTAAAACTGGAACAGACAGTGACAGGGCGGCAGGGCCATGCGGTCGACTTC
>CBFDVE010000471.1:0-1819 GCA_965613205.1 uncultured Rhodospirillaceae bacterium | reverse complement strand
GTCACGAAACAAAATAACAGGGTCAGAATGGTTCATAATACCTCGGAAATGCTCTTAGGTCGCGGCGTACAGAACTTGCTGTAGCGGTCGTCCGGTGGGGTTGTTTTTACGTCGGTGCTTGGTCGGGCGTTCAGATAGAGACGTGCGGTATCTCTTGGTCTTGTACATGGCCTCGTCGGCCCGCTTTAATAGATCAGTCAGGCAATCACCGGCGGTATAGTTTTGCAGGCCCAGGCTGGCCTGAATGGGGATCGACTGGTCCTGCCAGGCGGCATGGGCCGCGTTCAGGCGTTGTTCGATCACGCCGGCCCGCGACAGGCCATCTTTCCAGTTGGTCCGCGGCATCAGAACGGCAAATTCATCGCCACCCAGGCGGCTGATGTAATCTGTGTCGCGGATATTTTCCATCAGGATACGACCGACATGGCGCAGCACTTCATCTCCGGCGGCATGACCCAGACGATCATTGACCGGTTTGAATTGATCCAGATCGATATAGATCAGCACGCCCCGTTCCTGGTAGCGATTTGCCGACGAAAGGGTTCGATTGAGCTCGGTCTGAAAGCCGCGTCTGTTCATCAGACCGGTCAGTTCATCGGTCATGGCCAGTTTTTCCAACTCGACAATCCGTTGCGACAGCTCCTCAATATGCCGTTCGGCCAGGGTCGCCGCGACCAGGGCATTGCCGGCAACCGATTGGTCGTGGGTATCCGTAGGGGCACTCAAACAGCCCTCGGACTGGACCAGGCAATCGACCAGCAGATGAATGTTTTTCAAAAGATCGCCCTGGCGATCCGACACGGGACGTTTCAGGACAGCGTCGATTTTGGAAAATTCCACAGCATGTTTCCCTTTTTTTCGTTGGCTCGGCCAAACCTTAACAAAAGGTTCACCGATTTCCCTTATTCAGGAGCAAGGCCCATGCCAAGTATAAAAACCTGCAAAAACAATGACTTGTAAAAATACGAAAACGGCAGAAATTACCCTGTACGGGTCAAAACAGCCGCTGCTGGGAAAATTTTGCCGGGTCGTCTATTTGGACCACAGCCAGGCGGCACCACGGACACCGCTGGAATCTCCGTGATGATTGACCACCAACCGTGTGGCGACCAGATCGGAAAAGACCCATTGTCGCCACAGGCGCGGCACATTGTCGTAAAGCCGGGCGATGTTGGACAGGCCGCCGCCAAGGACAATGATATCCGGGTCGATGATGTTGATGACCGCGGCCAGGGCGCGGGCCAGGCGCTGCTCGTAGCGGGTCAGGACGGTTTCAGCCAGGTCGGTATCGACGCCAGGGGCTTTGTTGGCGATTTCCTCGGCCGAACAGGGGGCGCCTCCGGTCCGGGCGTAGTCTCGCGCCAGGGCCGGACCGCTCAGGAAAGTCTCGATGCAGCCAACCAGCCCGCAATAGCACTGCGCACCCGGACGTTCTTCCGCCGTGGCCCAGGGCAGGGGGTTATGGCCCCATTCTCCGGCGATGGCGTTGCCACCGGTCAGGCCCTGGCCACGGATGACAATGCCGCCGCCAACCCCGGTACCCAGGATCACCCCGAACACGACGGCAGCCCCTTCACCGGCACCGTCGATGGCCTCGGAAATGGCGAAACAGTTGGCATCGTTGGCCAGCCGCACCGGGCGGCCGATTTGGCGTTCTAAGTCTTTGTCCAGCGCCTGTCCGATCAAACAGGTGGAATTGGCGTTCTTGATCAATGATGTGGCCGCTGACAGGGTGCCTGGAATGCCAATCCCGACGGTCGCTGTGGCGGTTTTTACACGAGCCGATTTTTCCAGTTCCCGGACCACGTCGGCGATGGCC
>CBFDVE010000470.1:0-1832 GCA_965613205.1 uncultured Rhodospirillaceae bacterium | reverse complement strand
GATTGCGGCTGTCTGGATCAATGATCGCCAGGACCTGACCAGCCGGGTGGTTCTGTCAGCCACCCTGGCCGGTCGAAACTATATTCTCGACAATCGCCGGGCAGATATTATCGAAGACCAGGCGCTCAGGCTTTTCCGGCCCTATTGCTCGACCAGCCAAAAGTGCTTTTCCCTGCATTGGTCCGGTGATGACAAAAAGGGCTGGCAACGTTCCCTGAAACAACTGGGCTCTGAGCCCCTGCACTGACCTTGCCGTAAGTGATTTGATGGCCATATTAACGGGGCGAAATTTCAGCACGAACGGTAAATCATTCCATGCACGAGACCGCCTCTCGCTTCCCTTTCGACAACAGCTATGCCCGCCTGCCAGCGCATTTTTATGCCAGGCTGAATCCCGAACAGGTGAGCAATCCGGGTTTGATCAAAATCAATCATTCCCTGGCCCGGCACCTGGGCCTGGATGGGGCGTATCTCGGCTCCACCGACGGCATCGAAATCATCGCCGACAACTGGATGATGGCCGGGCCTTGTTGCTGGGCGAAGTGATCGATGGCGATGGCGTTCGCCGCGACATTGCCCTGAAAGGTTCCGGGCGCACGCCTTATTCCCGGTCCGGTGACGGGTCGGTGCTGCGCGAATATGTGGTCAGCGAAGCCATGGCGGCGCTGGATATTCCAACCACCCGGGCGCTCGCGGCCGTGACCACGGGTGATCAGGTCTACCGGGAAGATATCGTTCCGGGTGCCGTTCTGGCGCGCGGTGCCCAGGGCCATATCCGGGTCGGCACGTTTCAGTATTTTGCCGCCCGCGAAGAAGAAGTGCGCGAGACATTCTGTGGAACCTGATTACTTTTTCCAGATCGGTTTACCCGATCCGGGCAGGCCGTAGCTGTCCCAGTTTTTGGTCACCTGGTCGATGATATCATCGGTCATGACGATCTTGCGGCCCCATTCCCGGTCGGTTTCCGGGGCTATTTTTGTCGTCGCATCGATGCCCATTTTCGACCCCAGGCCGGACTCGGGTGAGGCGAAATCAAGATAGTCGATGGGCGTACGTTCGATCATGGTGACATCGCGAACCGGATCCACATTGGTTGAAATGGCCCAGATCACATCTTTCCAGTCCCGCGCATTGATGTCGCTGTCAACGACAATAACGAATTTGGTGTACATAAATTGGCGTAGGAAAGACCAGACGCCCAACATAATCCGTTTGGCATGCCCTGGATATTTTTTTTTCATACTCACAACGGCAAGGCGATAAGAGCACCCCTCTGGCGGCAAATAGAAATCAACAATTTCTGGATATTGTTTTTGTAAGATTGGAATGAACACTTCATTGAGTGCAACACCCAAAACAGCAGGTTCATCGGGAGGCCTTCCCGTATAGGTGCTGTGATAAATTGGCTGGTGACGATGGCTAATGCGCTCTATGGTAAACACAGGGAATTGTTCTACTTCATTATAATACCCTGTGTGATCGCCAAAGGGTCCTTCGGATGCCATTTCACCAGGGTGAATATAACCTTCCAGTACAATTTCAGCACTAGCGGGCACCATAAGGTCGCTACTTTGACACTTCACCAATTCTGTTTTCTCACCACGCAATAATCCGGCAAAGGCAAATTCAGATAAGGTATCAGGAACAGGGGTGACGGCGGCCAGGATAGTTGCAGGATCAGCACCAAGCGCCACGGCAATGGGAAAAGGCTCATTGGGATATTGCTGTTGCCACTCAAGAAAATCTAGCGCCCCACCCCGATGAGACAACCAGCGCATTATGACTTTATTCTCGGCAATGACTTGCTGACGATAAATGCCCATGTTTTGACG
>CBFDVE010000469.1:0-1840 GCA_965613205.1 uncultured Rhodospirillaceae bacterium | reverse complement strand
GGGGACGACGTTGGCGGGCGCGTGTTTTGCACCGGTCATGATGTGAAGTCCCTTGAATCGTGGAAAATATAGAAGCCGTCTGTCGACAGGTCTGGGTCGGCGATGATGTCAAAGGGTCGCCCGAAGCGTTCGTTGAGGGATTGGAGCGCCGCCCTGGCCGGGCCTTCCAGGGCGGTGATGATGGCCGGGCCAGCCCGCAGCGACAAATGATCGGCCGGGTTGGCATGGGCTTCACGGGCCAGGCGGTCGAGCGCCATGTGGGCGGCGGTCAGGCCATTTAATGCAGGGCCGGATTGAGGTTCCAGCAGCAGCGAAGACAGCGTCGGTCGGTTGCGCCGACGGGTCATTTCCAGCAATCCGAAGCGGGTAAAGCCGCCGACAAAAACATTGGCCGGATCGTCGGCGACGGCGCGTTTCAGGGCCTTTAGAACCTTGTCCTGATCCTTGTTGTTGCGGGTCGAGACGAAATCGACCACCAACAAGCCACTCAGATTGCGCAGGCGGACCTGACGGGCGATCAGGGCGGCGGCTTCCAGGTTGGCATCGAGTACGGATCGCCCTTTGCCCACGTTCACATCCATGGCCACCAAAGCCGGGGTTTCCGCGAACAGCACCGATCCACCCGAAGGCAGGGCCAGGGCCGACGACAAGGCATCATCGAGTTGCTCTTCGATGCTGTCGAACAACAAACCGCCGCCGTTGTACAATTCAAGGTTATCAGCCAGATCAGCGGCGGACGTGGCACACCAGGCACGGGCCCTGGTCAGGGCGGCGGGATCATCGATGATAACGCGGGTTTGCCCGCCCGGCCCGGCGGGCACCACGTCGCGCAAAATCTGCTGTACGGGATCGGTCACATCGGCCAGCAACAGAGGGGCCTTGCCTGTCTTGGCCCGGTCGCCCATGCCGGACCACAGACGGTGCAGGGATTGTGCTTCCCGGTCAAGGGCTTGCGCCGCTTGACCCTGGGCCGCCGTGCGCATGACAAAGCCCGCATCTGACCGGGCCAGATCGTGGGCCAGGGTTTCCAGCCGGGTCCGTTCGGCCTTGTCGTTCAGGCGTCGGGACAGGCGCACGGCGGGGTCACCCGGCGTCAGGATCATGGCCCGACCGCTGATCGCTATGCGCGCCGTCAGTTTGGGCGCCTTGTCTTCATAGGCATCCCGCTGGACCTGGACGATGATCGCCTCGCCTTCCCGCACATAGGTAGAGATTTCGGCGGTCGCGCCTTGCCCCGGTGGCCGGGCCTCGGCGGCGGCGAGAAATCCCGAAACACCGCCGCCCAGATCGACAAAGGCGGCGGCCAGGGATTTCATGACTTTTTCGACCCGACCGAGATAGATATTACCGACCAGGCTGGGCCGGTGATCGTCGTAAATATGCAATTCAATCAGAGTGCCGCCTTCGACCAACGCGGCGCGGGTGCGTCCGGGGCGGACCGAAATGAGTACCTGGCTGCCCATCAGGGCCGCCATCCCAGCCCTTTGAGCAGGGAACTGGTCTCGAACAGGGGCAGGCCGACGATGTTGGAGTACGAGCCGATGATCTTGCGCACGAAGGCCGCCGCCAGGCCCTGGATGGCATAGCCCCCGGCCTTGCCGTGCCATTCTTCACTGTCCACATAGGCGGCGATTTCGCCCCTGTCCAGATTACGAAATGCGACCGCCGTGGTGACCAGGCGGGTGTGGATATTGCCGGTTCGGCAAACGAATTAACAATTAGCAACAACCGGGTAATCATTGCCGCAGGCGATGGTGGTATAGCTATCGTCGATATCACTGGGCAGTTTCGCGCTAAACTACTTTCGCAATTAACATTGAACGCATCCATCAACTTTGTT
>CBFDVE010000468.1:0-1854 GCA_965613205.1 uncultured Rhodospirillaceae bacterium | reverse complement strand
GACGCCATGATTGCCGAATACAGGACGCCGCAAGCGTTGCAAGAAAGTATCGATCTGATGCGGATCGGACGCCGCGAGATCGAGACTAACCCGGATGGCATTTCGCTCGGCGGGCCGTTTCTCGAAACCCTGTCAATCGCCGGAATTCTGACCCGTGAAAACCTCGCCGACCCGGCGTCGAGCTCCTATCAGATCGGTTTGGATATGATTGTCGAAGGGGCCATGAGCGCCATGGGGTTCGTCTGGATCACCACCCCGGACAACAATCGCCTGGCACAGATTGAGGCCGGGCGGGCCTATCTGCGTGTCGCCTTGCAGGCCACCGCCGATCGCCTTCAGATGCAACCCATGAGCCAGGCTTTACAGGAGTACGCAGCCATGCGGCCCTTTTATCAATCAATCCATGATACCTTGACGCGTCGGCTAGGCGAAACCGTGCAAATGCTGGCCCGGCTGGGCTATGCCAGGAATATCGCCCCGGCCCCCAGATGGCCGTTGCACACCAGAATAAAGGAAAGCTGATTTTGCCAGCATCGGAAGATCCCCAGGCATTCCGCCTGTTCGTTGAAATCGGCATTATCGAGCAATTGGCTCGAAACCGGTTTGAACGGGCCTTGCCCGACGGATTGAAAGTCTCTCAGTTCGGTGTTCTTAATCATCTGGCCCGACTGGGCGGCGACTGGGGCCCGGCGCGCCTGGCCAACGCCTTCCAGGTGACCAAGGGGGCCATGACCAATACCTTGAGCCGCCTTGAAAAAAGAGGCCTGGTGCTGATCGTTGCCGATCCCGATGATGGCCGGGGCAAACTGGTCAGCATTACCCCGACCGGTCGGAACATATGTGAGAAATGCGTGCAAAGCGTCGGCCCCCTGATCACCGAATTATCGGCGCATCTGGGCGGCAGGGATCTGAAATCAGCATTGTCAGTGCTGGAAAAAGTCAGAGTCTATCTCGATACCCACAGAGCCTGAAAAAAGAACCGCCCCTGAAAACATTCAAGGGCGGTTCCGTCTTAGCGTGATCGGCTCTAGCGGGGACCGGTTGATTTAGTCAACGAGCGACAGGTTCTCGGCGGAAGATTTGCCGTTCTGTCCGGGCTGAAGTTCGTAGTTGACCTTCTGCCCTTCGTTGAGCGTGCCCAGTCCGGCGCGTTCGACGGCCGAGATGTGAACGAAAGCATCGTTCGATCCATCTTCGGGCTCGATGAAACCATAACCCTTGGTCGGGTTGAAAAATTTAACAGTACCAGTCGTCATAATCATTTCCTCTAACAGGAGTATTGAATGTGCGCCCCACACCGTGTGAGGACGCGACTTAAAAAAACGCGAACAAACTCTCCCTCCGACTATAAATAGACGCGGAAGGAATTTTTATATCCCCTTTTGTTATTACTACAGAGAAATAAAATTTATTTATCGGGAGAACCGCTCAAACGTCCTGCCAAAGAAGCCTTTGACATTACGGAAAAATCTTCCCATGGAACTTTCCGCCACCGCCTTCGCCTCAGCGATACCCGCAATTTGTTCATTTGTTTCCACATCACCACCTTCTTCAATAGGTACGTCTGCTCCTTCCGTAAGTACTGGCGAACCTGCACTACCAATAATTGACGTATCAGGAAGAGGTAAATCTTCTAGAATTGCACTTGTGGTGCGAGTCTTGAATGAATTAATTTCATTTAACTGCCCTTGCGTCAATGCAAACTTCTGGTTGTTGCTACAGTGAACCTCATTTATTTTCTTTTGTGTTGTGTAGTACACATAACCAGTGCTCTGTACCTCCCCCCATGGAGACAAAATATCTGAAGCGTAACGATTCTGAAATACATGCACCGCATTGTATGTTACTTCGTCA
>CBFDVE010000467.1:0-1881 GCA_965613205.1 uncultured Rhodospirillaceae bacterium | reverse complement strand
TATTACATCGACATCCGCGCCCACGATAAGCTGGAGAGCTTCCACCAGAAGCTGAAAAACGATCCCCAGGTCCACTTTATCAAGTCCAAACCGGCCGAGATCGTCGGCGGCGAAAACGGCGATCCGGTGGTCAAGGGCGAAAACACCATCAGCCGCGAAATTTATGCCGAACCCTATGACCTTGTCGTGCTGGCGACCGGTATGCAGCCAAATCCAACGGGATTTGAGCCGCCGGCCTCTGTGGTAACGGATGATTACGGCTTCATCGTTCCCGATCTGGAAACCAGCAACGACGGCATGATATCGGCCGGTGTCGCCATGGGCCCCATCGACGTTTCCATGTCGGTCCAATCGGCCACCGCGGCAGCGCTTAAGGCCATTCAGGCCGTGAGGAATTAAGACTATGAGTGAAGATACAAAAATCACCGCCTATCTGTGCAGCGGCTGCGGCATCGGCGACGCGCTCGATTTGGACGCCCTGTCTGTCATCGCCACCGATGAGATGAAGGCGGCGGGCTGCAAAATTCACGAGGCGCTCTGTTCGCAAAGCGGCGTCAAGCTGATCGCCGATGATCTGGCTTGCGGCGCGACCACCAGCCCGGTGATTGCGGCCTGCTCGCACCGGGTAATGACCGACAAGTTCCAGTTCGACGGGGCCAACGTGATCCGTGCCAACCTGCGCGAACAGGTGGTCTGGTGCCATCCTGCCGGTGACGAAGACACCCAGATGCTGGCCGCCGACCAAGTCCGCATGGGCCTGACCGAGGCCAAATTTTCAAGCGCCCCCGTGGCCCAACCGCAATCCAGCCATTCGGAAACCGTATTGGTTGTCGGCGGCGGTTTCGTCGGCCTGACGGCGGCCCGCGAAGCCAGTCTGACCGGCCACAAGGCCATTTTGGTGGAACGTTCCGACCGCCTCGGCGGGATGACCGGCAAGTGGTCGAAAATCATGCCCGAACGCCCACCCTACCGGGACCTGGAAGACAACCCCGTGCCGGCCCTGATTGCCAGCATCGAAGGTGACACCAATATCACGGTGATGACCGATACCCTGGTGACCAAGACATCGGGCAGCCCCGGCATGTTTGAAGTCGAACTGACCAAAGGCGGTACGGCGGCCAATGAAACCGTTGGCGGCATCGTTATCGCGACGGGCTGGCGGCCCTATGACGCGACCAGGCTGGGCCATCTGGGCTATGGCGCCTCGCCCGATGTGGTCACCGGCGTGGAACTGGAAGCGATGCTGGCAAAAGGCGATGTCAAGCGTAAATCAGATGGTAGTACACCCAAGACCGTAGCCTTCGTGCTCTGTGCCGGGTCCCGCGACAGCGGCCATTTGCCTTATTGTTCGTCGGTTTGCTGCGGCGCCTCGATCAAACAGGCGGTCCAGATGGTCGATGCCGACCCGGACGTGATGGCCTATATCATCTTCGATGAGCTGCGGACGCCGGGCACGGCCGAGGAATTCTACCGGGTCGCCCAGGAAAAAGGCATCATCTTCATCAAGGGCAAGGTCGAAAGCGTCGATCAAAGCCTGACCGTCATCTATCACGATGATCTGCTGGGTGACGATATCCCCCTGACCGGACTGGATATGGTGGTGCTGGCGACAGGTATGGTGCCGAATTCGACCAACGTCGAAGCACCGACACATGCCATCGACGAATTGCAGGAAATATACGTCAAAAGCGACATCAATCCGGTCGCCCCGATTACCGTTGCCGGTTACGCCGAGGGCAAACAAGAACCGGCCGCCATTTCCCGTCCCGATGAACCCCTGCCCGAAGGTAGTTCAATCCTTAACCTGCAATACCGACAGGGGCCGCACATCCCTATTCTGGCCGACGGATTCGCCGACAGCCATTACATCTGTTTCCCCTA
>CBFDVE010000466.1:0-1881 GCA_965613205.1 uncultured Rhodospirillaceae bacterium | reverse complement strand
AAAACCATTGCCCTGGCCGTAATAGGGGTCGGGCACGTTCTGGCCCGATCCTTCGGGTCCGAAATCGAGAAACAGGCGCACTTTGTGGGCGCTATCGTCGGGGGCCATGGCGCGCAAACTGGCCAGGTTTTCCTGATCCATGGCGAGGATGTAATCGAAGGCGTGGAAATCACCGGACCTGACCTGACGGGCCTGCTGATCGCTTAAATCAATGTTGCGCAAGCGGGCGGCGGCCTGTGATCGACCGTCAGGGGGCTGGCCGACATGATAGGCTGCCGTGCCGGCGGAATCGACGGCAATTTGATCGCCCAATGATTCAGTTTCGATTATGTGACGAAATACACCTTCGGCAGTGGGTGAGCGACAGATGTTGCCCAGGCAGACAAACAGGACACGGATCATCTCTTTCCTCCAGCAGCAAAATTGAGCCCTAAAATAGCATTGGGGCGAAAAAAGTGGCAGTTAATAATGACTCCTTCGGGATTGTATCCGTAGGCGAAATGTTCTTCTCTTGGGCTGGCATGACCTTAGCTAAACAAGGTCGAATTTCGAGGGTCGTTACGAATTAGAAATTTGATCGGCGGGGCGACAACGGGGCAATCATGGCACCAGCGACCGAGCCTTGGTAATGTCGGTGAAAAAATATAACGCAATCGTAATGATACCCATGTTAGCCTTGTTGGTCGATCAATAGGGCGTTCTGGCAAGGTGTCTCCGGTTACGAAGGGTGATACGCCTTCCCCGTTCTGAATCCCATAGGATCATTAAATTGATCTTAATAAGGAAATAACATAGTGTTTTGTGGGATTTCACGGTTCAAGCGATGGATGATGCACCAGATCACCGAGAACGAGTTCAAATACCGGGTGCTGTTCGATAACCCCTGGTGGGTGGTCGGCGGCGGCATTGATTACAACATCGCCGGCAAACCCCGGCGCATGTATTTTCAACCCTTCACCCGTCTGGTGCTGGCCGACGATGATCGTCCGGCGGCCCTGCTGGGGTCACGCCAGGTTGGCAAGACGGTCCTGTTGCAGCACACCATCAAACATCTTCTCGACACCGGCACGGCCCCGGAAAACATCTTTTTTATGTCCATGGACAATCCCCTGTATGCGGGCATGACTCTGCAAGTCATATTACGACTGTTTCTGGAAATTCAGGGTCATTCCGAGATCGAAAACAGGTTGTTCGTGTTCATTGACGGCATTCAATATGCCCGCGACTGGGGCCATCAACTGGCCACCCTGGCGAAAAATCATCCGGGTATCCGCTTTGTCGGATCAGGCACGGTGGCCGCCTCGTTCGGCCTTCATGGCAGCGATGAAGATTTATCTTCCATCGTGGATTTCCACCTGCCGCCCCTGACATTCGCCGAGTACCTGCGGTTCCGGCGGGTCGAAGAGGAATTATTCGATCCGGGTACGGAAGAATGGACCAAAACCCTGGATATCGACCGCCTGAATGAAGAATTTCTGGGTTACCTGAACGGTGGCGGGTTTCCCGAGCGGATTTTCATGAGCGAGCCTGAATTGGGGTCAAAACGGTTTTATGGCAATGATATCATCGACAAGGTCCTGCTGCGCGATCTGCCCAACCTGTATGGCATTCGCGATACCCAGGAATTGAACCGGTTGTTTTCCCAATTGGCCTTTAACAGCGGTAACGAAGTCAGCCTGGAAGAACTATCCAAAACCGTTGGTGTGGCCAAGAACACCCTGCGCAAGTATCTGGATTACCTGGAAGCGGCGTTTCTGATCCACCGGGTGCACCGGGTCGACCAATCGGCCTCGCGCTTTCGCCGGGCCACGGCTTTCAAGGTTTACCTGACCAATCCGTCACTCAGGGCGGCCCTGTTCGGCGGCATCGGCGCGGAAGACC
>CBFDVE010000465.1:0-1928 GCA_965613205.1 uncultured Rhodospirillaceae bacterium | reverse complement strand
CCGCATCGGCTATGTGGGTGAACTGGGCTGGGAACTGCATTGCCCCATGTCAAAGATGGGCGACCTGTATGATGCGGTGTGGCAGGCGGGCGAGGAATTCGGCATCGCCGATTTCGGTGTGGCTGCGGTCAACAGCCTGCGCATGGAAAAGGCCTACAAGGGCTGGGGTGCCGACCTGAGCAACGAAATCAGCCTGATCGAGGCCGGTATGGAACGCTTTATATCCACCAAAAAAGAGACCTTCATCGGGCGCACGGCCCTGTTGCAGTTGCGACAGGACGGGGTCACGACGACGTGCATTTATCTGGAAATAGACGCCTCTGATGCAGATGCCGCAGGGGGTGAACCGGTCTTCGCCAATGGAAAAGTCGTCGGCGTGACCACGTCGGGCGGCTATGGCCACGAGACCCAAAAAAGCCTGGCGTTCGCCTACGTGGACCCGGACTGCGCCGCGCCCGGCACGCAATTGAGCGTCGAGATTTTGGGCCACCCATGTGGCGCTACAGTCCTGGCCGAAGCGGTCTGGGACGCCGCCAATGATCGTATCCGGGCCTGATACCATCGAGCGTTAATAAGGACCTATAGAGACGGCTTCACAAGCCTTTTGGCTCGGAGCCCGCGGCGTAGCGGTGCCCTGTACCGCAAGACCGTGGGCGACACCGTCCAAAAGGCTTGTGAAGCCGCCGTTCCGGTCGTCACAGCAGCCCTTCGGAGGGCGTCGAAAAACCTCGACGATGCGATGCATCGCCTGCGGCTTGTCTCCTACCCGAAGGGCTGCTGTGACGATCTCTATGGGTTCTTATTAACGCTCGATGGTATGAGTTCGTTTTACTTCCCGGTCCACACCGGATCGCGTTTCTCGGCAAACGCTCGTGATCCTTCTTTTACATCTTCGCTGCCATACAGGCTATCGATAGTTGGCAACTTGCGGTTGGTCACCAAAGACAGGGCTTGTCCGAACGGCATCCCTTCGGTTTCCCGCGCCACTTCTTTAATGGCGGCAAACACCAGGGGCGGGCCTTGGGCCAGCGTCCGGGCGACTTCACGGGCCCGGTCCATCAGATTCGCCGCCGCAACAATTTCGTTGATCAGGCCCCAGCGCAAGGCTTCCTCGGCCTCCATCCAGCGCCCGGTGAAGAGGAATTCCATGGCCACATGATAGGGAATTCGTCTCGGCAGTTTGATCGATGCCGCATCGGCAACCGTGCCCGCCTTGATTTCCGGCAGGGCGAAACGGACATGGTCGGCGGCAATGATAATGTCCGTCGACAGGGCGATTTCAAAACCGCCGCCAACCGTCATGCCGTTGAGGGCGGCGATCACCGGTTTGTTTAAATCCGGCAATTCCTGCAAACCACCGAAGCCGCCGACCCCGTAATCGGAATCAGGGGTTTCGCCTTCGGCGGCGGCTTTTAAATCCCACCCGGCGGAGAAGAACTTTTCCCCGGCCCCGGTGATGATCGCCACCCGCAATTGCGGATCATCCCGGAACGCCGCGAAAACTTCACCCATTTGGCGACTGGTCGCCACGTCGATGGCATTGGCCCTGGGCCGGTCGATGGTCACTTCCAGCACCGCCCCGCGGCGTTCGGTTTTAATGGCATGGTCGGTCATGTCAGTCCTCCAGTCTTACAAGCGCATCCGCCACCACCGCCCCTTGGGGGGTGACGATCAGCGGGTTGATATCCAGTTCGATCAGTTTGTCAGCGTGATCAAGGGCAAAGTTCTGCACGGCCATGATCGTACCGACAACGGCGTCCAGGTCTCCTGCCGACTGACCCCGGTAGCCGGTTAGCAACCTCGCCACCTTCAGGCCCATGAGTTTGGAACGAATACGGTCTTTGCTTGCGGGCATCACGATGATGGAGCTATCGGCGATCACCTCGGTCAGCACGCCGCCGCAGCCGACCAACATATACAGGCCCAGG
>CBFDVE010000464.1:0-1935 GCA_965613205.1 uncultured Rhodospirillaceae bacterium | reverse complement strand
GTCAGCTCCGTTTTCAATGCAGCCGCAGCGGCGCAATAGGCCGAGACACCGGGAACCACATCATAATCAATAGCCAGATCATCAAGCCGCCGCATCTGTTCCGCCGTCGCCCCATAAAGCGCCGGATCGCCGGAATGAACCCGCGCCACATCCAGGCCCTGGTCATGGGCGGCGCTGATTTCGGCGATGATCTGGTCCAGGTGCAGGGGCGCACTGTCGACCACTCGGGCCTGGGCCGAGGCCTCGGCGACGATGGCTTGCGGCACCAGCGACCCGGCGTAGAGAACAAGCCCCGCCCGCTTGATCAGTTTAAGCCCGCGCACCGTAATCAGGTCGGCAGCGCCGGGCCCGGCACCGATGAAATGGACGGTCATTTGTCGGCCCCCGTGTTCATTTTGGCGGCGTAGCCGCGCGGCGTGTACAGCCAGGAACGGTGGCCGCGCTCGATCAGTCTGCTTTGTGAATTGCCGACCACCACCATGGTCAGCATATCGGCATGATCGGCGGTCAGTTCACCGAGCGTGATGATCTCGATGCTCTCGCCGTCCCGGCCCAGATTGCGGGCCAGGGCAACCGGGGTGTTGGCCGGGCGGCCTTGCAGCAGCAAATCACGGGCCCGGGTCAACTGGGTAACCCGGCGTTTGGACACCGGGTTATAAAAAGCGACGACGAAATCACCCTCGGCGGCGGCCCGCAGACGCCGCTCGATTTCAACCCACGGGGTCAGCAAATCGGATAGGGAAATGGTACAGAAATCATGGCCCATGGGTGCGCCGAGGCGGGCGGCGGCGGCCTGAAAGGCCGAAATACCGGGGGTTACGGCGACATCGATCCGGTTCCAGTCGGCCCGGTCCTGCCGGTCCAGCAACTCGAACACCAGTGTCGCCAGGGCATAGATGCCGGCGTCGCCGGAACACACCAGGGCGACGGATTTACCCTCGGCGGCCAGATCGAGCGCCATGCGCACCCGGTCTTCCTCCTGCGCCAACTGCGAACAATGACGGGTCTTGCCAACGATCAGATGAGCGATCAGGTCCAGATACAATTCGTAGCCGACCACATCGGTGGCTTCGGACAGTGCCGCCGTGGCGGCGGGCGTGCGCCATTCATCGCTGCCGGGTCCAATGCCGACGACACGAAGCTTGCCCCGTGCTCTGCCGACCGAGGAAACATGGATATCGCCAGCCGAGAACCCGACCGCACAGGTCGCCCGCTTCGAGATATTTTTTTCCACCCGCAACTGGCCGTCCACCCCGACCGCCGCCAGCGCCGCCCCTTCGGCGACTCCGTGACACCCGACTTCTTTAAACACAACATCAGACGGGTTGGCCAGCCGCCCGGCCTGGGCTTCCAATTCGGCGGCGCTGAAAAATCGTACGGGCACGGCGAAATGATCGGCCACACTATGGATCGCGCGTTCATCCATTTTAACGTCGATGGAGGCCACGCAGGCCACGGCCAGGGGTGACAACCCGGCCTGAACCAGGGTTTGTTCGGCCAGCCCGATCAATTCGACGGGGTCGCAACCCCGTTCGCAGCCCAGCCCCAGGACCAGCACCGGCGGATGCAGGATTAACGCTTGCCCCGGCTGATCGACGGCCTGTTCGGTGACCCGTATGTCGCCGTTATTTTCTGCCAGCACAAACGGCGCGCCGGATTTCATCAGCCAGTCCAGGCTGCCGCAGTCATGCACAATCGATACCGATTGATCGGCCAGCAGACGAGCCGCTATTTCTTTCGCCGCCGACCGATTGGCCAGCCGCCAGCCGCCGATCAGGCCGGGGCGGGCGCCATAAAGGGCGGCAATGGCGCGGGTCAGCTTGACCGACTCATAAAAGACAAAGGCAATATCAACCAGCGCGCGCGGGGAAATGGCGGTAACAATGGCCACCCGGCGGGCGGCAGCGGCAATCAGCGCCCTGGCGCGCCCGTCAA
>CBFDVE010000463.1:0-1943 GCA_965613205.1 uncultured Rhodospirillaceae bacterium | reverse complement strand
CGGGGCCTTCGGCAGCCACATCGATGTCAAGTACGCCATGGTTCTGGGCATGATCCCCGATTGCCCACTGGACCGGGTCACGTCTGCCGGTAATGCGGCGGGCACGGGGGCGCGCATCGCCCTGCTGAACAACGCCGCCCGGACCGAAATCGAGACCCTGGTGCGACGGATCGAAAAAATCGAGACGGCAGTGGAGCCAAAATTCCAGGATCATTTTATCAATGCCATGGCCTTCCCTCATAAGACCGAGCCGTTCCCCAATCTGGCCACAGAAGTGACCCTGCCCGACATCACCGCCGCCGCCGCCACCGCCAAACGCCGCCGCCGCCGCAAGTCCTGATGACGACACAGAATATGAACCGGGATGTCTGGCATCTGGCCGGACCGATTATCCTTTCCAATGTGTCCGTGCCCTTGCTGGGGGCCGTCGATACCGCCGTGGTCGGGCACTTGCCCGGTGCCCACTATATTGGCGGCGTCGCCATCGGCTCGCTGATCTTCAGTTTCGTCTATTGGGGATTTGGCTTCCTGCGCATGGGCACGGGCGGCCTGACGGCACAGGCCTACGGGGCCGGAAACGCCGATGAAGTGCGGTCCGTGTTCGCCCGTGCCGCCCTGCTGGCGTTGATCCTGGGACTGGTGGTGCTGATTTTGCAATGGCCGGTCGGTGAACTGGCGTTCCTTCTGCTCGACGCCAGTGATGACGTGGAAGAGCTGGCTCAAAGCTATTATGCCATCCGCATCTGGGGTGCCCCGGCGGCTCTTCTGAACTATGCCATGGTCGGCTGGTTTATCGGCATCCGCGATGCCAGGTCGGCCCTGATCATGCAAGTGGCCATGAACGGCACCAATATCGTTCTCGATTTGTGGTTCGTTATGGGGCTGGAACTGGGCGTCGAGGGGGTCGCCTGGGCGACCCTGATTTCCGAAGTGGGCGCCATCGCCATCGGCGCTATTCTGATGGGCCGCAATCTGTGGCGGGTCGGCGGCACCTGGAAAATTCCTGAAATATTTGATGGTGCCCGACTGGCCCGCCTGCTGGCGGTCAACCGGGATATATTTATCCGCACGCTCGGTTTGCAGCTTTCCTTCGCCGCCTTTACCGCCATCGGCGCCCGCATGGGTGACGCGGTGCTGGCGGCCAATGCGGTGCTGATGATTTTCCAGTCGATCATGGCCTATGCGCTGGATGGCTTCGCCCATGCCGCCGAGGCCCTGGCCGGAGGCTATCTGGGGGCCGGCAAGCGGGCCGAATTTCGCCACGCGGTAAAAGTATCGAGCCTGTGGGCGCTGGCCTTCGCCGCCTTTTTCACGGTGCTGTACGGCCTGTTCGGCGGCCTGATCATCGATGCCATCACCGATATTTCCGAAATCCGATTGCTCGCTCGAGAGTATCTGTTGTGGACCATTGTCAGCCCTTTTGTCTCGGTCTGGAGTTTCCAGTTGGATGGAATCTTCATCGGTGCCACCCGAACAGCCGATATGCGCAACGCCATGTTGCAGGCCGTCGTCGTCTACGCCGCCGCCCTGGTCCTGCTGGTTCCAGCTTTTGGCAACCACGGGTTATGGGCCGCGTTAATGGTGTTGATGGTGGCCCGCGCGGTTACTCTGGGCATACGCTATCCGGCCCTGGAACGCAGCATAGATCAGGCGACAAAACGCCGTTCTTCGCTCGGCGTGCGGGCAAAAAATTCCCGGTAGCATTTGGAAAAATGCGAGGCCGAGACGAAGCCGCAGGCCAGGGCCACTTCAAGCACCGTCATACTGGTTTGCAGCAGCAGGAAACGAGCCCGGCTGAGCCTCAGTTCGAGATAGTAGCGAGTCGGCGCATGGTGCAGATATTTGCGGAACAACCGCTCCAGTTGCCGCGTCGACAGGCCAACACTGTTTGCCAGATCCGAGCAACTGACCGGTTCTTCCAGTGTTTCCTCCATATAAGAGAT
>CBFDVE010000462.1:0-1957 GCA_965613205.1 uncultured Rhodospirillaceae bacterium | reverse complement strand
GCTTCGCTTTTTACCAACAGGGCGATTTCATACAGGGTGGATAAAGGTTTTGACCATTTTCAAGTCGCTTTGTCGGTCGGAGTGCAAAAAATGATACGAAGCGATTTGGCGTCTTCGGGGGTTATGTTTTCCATTGACACCGAATCCGGCTTTAATAATGCCGTGCTTATCAATTCAATTTACGGCTTGGGCGAAAATATCGTGCAAGGCAAAGTTAATCCCGACGAATTTTATATATTCAAACCGACTAAAGCCATAATTTCAAAATCAATCGGCAAAAAACGGCTTAGAATGATTTATAACAAAGACCCGAAAAATCCGGTTAAAGACATAAAAGTCAGTTATGACGAACAGCGTAAACAATCAATTAGCGACAAACAAGTTATCCAATTGGCTGAGTGGGCGATGATTATTGAAAAATATTATAAGCGGCCGATGGATATTGAATGGGCGTTAGACGGAAAAGAAAACCGGCTTTACATAATACAAGCGCGGCCGGAAACAATTCACAGCGTCAGAAATTATAATATCTTGGAAGAATACAAGTTGGAAAAAAGAGGAAAAGTCATTACAACCGGACAAAGCGTGGGCAGTAAAATAGGCGCCGGAGCCACTAATAGAATTATGGATATTAAAGATCTGCCTAAATTTAAACCGGGACAAATTTTAGTAACCGATATGACCGACCCCGATTGGGAGCCGATTATGAAAATCGCCCGCAAACACGATTTGTACGTGGTTGAAGATTGCGCCATCGCCATTGGCGCGACCCATAATGGAACCCATGTCGGCCTGGTTGGCGATGCCGGAACCTTTTCCTTTTATCCGGTCAAGCACATGACCACGGCGGAAGGCGGCATGGTCATTACCAAACATCATGACCTGGCCCGTTCCCTGCGCCTGAAACGCGCTTTCGGGGTTGACCGCACGGTCGATGTTCGCAAGGAACCCGGCATTTATGATGTGGTCGAACTTGGTTTCAATTACCGCATGAACGAAATCGAAGCCGCCATCGGCATCGAGCAACTTAAAAAAATGCGTGGTTTTCTTGATCTCAGGGAACACAATTCCCAGGCATTGCGCCGGGCCTTGTCGGGACAATCGGGATTTAGAATGTTTGACGAGCGGGCCGAGGGCCGGGTGCCCAGTTACTATTGCCTGTCCATTTTGTTAGATGACGACTTAGCCCCCAAGCGGCAGAAGATTGTCGCCCGACTGAAGGAAAAGGGCATCGGCACCAGCGTTTACTATCCACGTCCGGTGCCGCACCTGGCCTATTACCGGGAAAAATTTGGTCACGATTTAGACTCATATCCCGTGGCGCGCCGAATCAGCGACCATACAATCGCACTGCCGGTCGGGCCGCACCTGAACGAAACTCATATGGCCTATATGGCCGAACAACTCAAAACGTCACTAGAGGAAATGAAATAATGTCTTTTGGCTTCGACCTGAACGGAAATTTTGACTTCACCGGCCGACGGATCGCCATTGTCGGGGGGGCCGGATTCATCGGTCATAATCTGGCCCTGCAACTGAAAGTTCTGGGTGCGGATGTACAAATTGTTGACAGTCTTCAGGTCAATAATCTGGCCTATTTTGCGCCCCGCACAGAGGTCGTGCCGAACCGCCGCCTGTACATGAGTTTGATCCAGGAAAGATTGAACATGCTGGAAGACGCCGGGGTGCCGATTCACGTCGAAGACGCGCGGGACTACCACGCCTTGACACGGGCTCTAACCGCGATCGATCCGGATTCAATTGTCCACCTGGCGGCCATCGCCCATGCCAACCGGGCCAACAAAGATCCTTTTTCGACTTTTGATCACAGCTTACGGACCCTCGAAAACGCGATGGATTTTGCCAGATTTCGCAAAATCCATTTTGTATATTTTTCTTCCAGTCTGGTTTACGGCGATTTCGAAGATGGCATCGTTGACGAAAACTCACCCTGTAA
>CBFDVE010000461.1:0-1962 GCA_965613205.1 uncultured Rhodospirillaceae bacterium | reverse complement strand
GCTGTCCTGGGTCTTGACTCGCGGTCTGGTGCGCGACGGCCGCATGGTGCGCCTGCGCATCGGCATTACCGATGCACCGGGTGTGCTGGCCCTGGTGGCGGGAATGATCGGTGAATGCGGCGGCAACATTGTCGAGGTATATCACCAGCGCATGTTCTACGATGTGCCGGTCAAATTCGCCGATGTCGATGTGGTGGTCGAAACCATGGACAGCAGGCATGTCGATCATATCATTGCCAGACTCAAGCAGGCCGGCTTCCCGACCCGTTGTCTGACCAACACATCGGGCCAGGGTGAATCCTGAACAATTGCACCAATTCATTGACTTGAGTGCGGGAAAGCCTAATATCCGCCCTTGCTGAACCAAAGCACTGAAAATTGGCCCCCCGATGTGACGGGCGCGCCACTCTGGAACCCTATGAATTTTACTGATCTCGGACTCGAAGAAGGCGTTCTCAAAGCCGTTGAAGACGCCGGTTACACCTCTCCCACTCCCATTCAGCACCAGGCCATCCCGACCGTCCTGATGGGTCGTGATATTCTTGGCTGCGCCCAGACCGGCACCGGCAAGACAGCCTCTTTCACCCTGCCGATGATCGATATCCTGGCCGCCGGCCGGGCCAAGGCGCGGATGCCGCGCTCGCTGATTTTGGAACCGACCCGGGAACTGGCCGCCCAGGTCGCCGAAAATTTCGATACCTACGGCAAATACCACAAGCTGACCAAAGTCCTGCTGATCGGTGGCACGTCGATGACCGAGCAAATCAAGCTGGTTGATCGCGGCCCGGACGTGCTGATCGCCACTCCCGGACGCCTGCTCGATCTGTTCGAACGGGGCCGTTTGTTGATGACTGATGTCAAGATTTTGGTCATCGACGAAGCCGACCGGATGCTCGACATGGGATTTATCCCGGACGTGGAAAAGATCGTGTCGTTGATTTCACCGATGCGCCAGACCCTGTTTTTCTCGGCCACCATACCACCGGAAATCCGCCGACTGGCCGACAAGTTCCTGATCAATCCGAAAGAAATTACCATTGCCCCTCCGGCCATGGACGCTGAAACCATCACTCAGGGTCTGGTCATGGTGCCGCACGGTGACGGCAAACGCCCCGGTGCCGGGCACAAGGAAAAGCGCGCCGCCCTGCGCCGACTGATCGGTCGCGAAAAGGTCAAGGACGCGCTGATATTCTGTAATCGCAAGCGCGATGTCAGCATCGTTCACAAGTCCATGGTCCGGCACGGATATTCAGCCGGGCAACTGCACGGCGATATGGCCCAACCGGCCCGCACGGAAATGCTGCAACGGTTCAAGGACGGCGAAATGACCTATATGGTGTGTTCCGATGTGGCGGCCCGTGGCCTGGATATACCGGCCCTGTCCCATGTTTTCAATTTCGACGTGCCGACCCACGCGGAAGACTACATTCACCGCATTGGCCGCACCGGTCGGGCCGGCCTGAAAGGCCACGCCTATACCATTGCCGTGCCCGAAGATGGCAAATACATAGACGCCATTACCAGATTGATCGGTCGCGATATTCCCAAAATCGAACTCGACGGGCTGGGCCAGACAGCACCGCACAAAGACAATGAGGCCACCCGTCAGCGACACAGCCGTGGACGCGAACGCAGTGCCCCGAAACGGCAAAATGCGGGCCCGGCTGCCGCTACGCTCAAGGAACCGGCCAAACCCAGGCCCGAAAACAAAAAGCCGGTGGCCGCCAAGCCCGCCGCCAAACAGCAAAACCAGGGACCGGGAAAAGTGCTTGGTATGGGCGATCACATGCCGGCTTTCATGCGGGCTCCGGCGAAAAAATCATCCAGGTAACAAGATGCCTCTGGTCATTGACCAGGCGACAAAATAAACACAGTCATAAGTCTTTGTTACAGACCCATTCGGTGCGTGTTATATAGTCTGCATCATCCTGATTGACCCTGCCGGATATGCCATGAACCAAA
>CBFDVE010000460.1:0-1966 GCA_965613205.1 uncultured Rhodospirillaceae bacterium | reverse complement strand
CCGGCCAGGATAATAGTCACCAGAAATGGTTCCAGGACCAGGCCCTTGCCCAGTTCTTCCATGATAATCATGGTGTCGGTGGCCGACCCATCCAGGCCGCCGTCGTCCTCAGTGAACGGCAAGGCCAGCCAGCCCAGATCGGCGAACATCTGCCAGTTTTCCGCGCTGTAGCCCAGATCGCTAAGGGCCAGGGCATGGCGTTTATCGAAGGCATAGTTTTCGCGCACGAACCGCACGACGCTGTCGCGCAGCATTTCCTGTTCTTCGCTGAAAGAAAAATCCATTTAATTCAATTCCTTATAGACCTAGCACCGCCTTGGCGATGATGTTTTTCTGAATTTCGTTGGAACCGCCGTAGATGGAAGCCTTGCGCATGTTGAAATAACGCGGCCCGGCATGGGCGGCGAAATCCGGCCCCACTCCCGGCTCGTTGGTTCCCGCAGCAAACTGTTCGGGCGTATAAGGCATGGCGTAGTATCCCGCCGCCTCGACAAAAAGCTCGGTCACGGCCTGTTGGATTTCCGTGCCCTTGATTTTCAGGATGGAGGATTCCGGCCCCGGCGCACCGCCGGTCTGAACCGCCGCCAGCGTCCGCAGATCGGTGAATTCCAGCGCCATCAATTCGATTTCCACTTCCGACAGGCGGCGCATGAAATCATCATCGTTAATCAGCGTTTCGCCGCCGCCATTGGGTTCGGTGCGGGCGATTTTCTTGAGCTTTTCCAGTTGCCTTTTGGACCGGGCGACCCCGGCAATGCCCGTGCGTTCGTGGGTCAACAGCATTTTGGCATAAGTCCAGCCCTTGCCTTCCTCGCCGACCAGTTGATCGGTCGGAACCCGCACATCCTGGAAATTGACTTCGTTGATTTCGTCGCCGCCATCAATGGTGATAATCGGGCTGACGGTAATGCCCGGTGTATTCATTTCGATCAGCAGGAAGGATATGCCTTCCTGGGGTTTAACGTCCGGGTCGGTGCGCACCAGGCAGAAAATCCAGTCCGCGTGTTGGGCCAGGGTGGTCCAGGTCTTGGTGCCGTTGACGATATAGTCGTCGCCATCGCGCACCGCCTTGGTGCTTAAACTTGCCAGATCGGACCCGGAACCGGGTTCGGAAAAGCCCTGGCACCACCACACATTGGTCGCCAGGATATCGGGCAGGAACCGCTTTTTCTGGTCTTCACTGCCGAAGGTATAGATAATCGGCCCGACCATGCCCAGGCCGAAGGGAACGATGGGCGGCACATCGGCGCGGGCCATTTCGTTATCAAATATATAGCGCCGGGACGGCGACCAGCCGGTGCCGCCATATTCGCCTGGCCAGTTGATCCCGGCCCAGCCCTTTGAATTGAGCGCTTGCTGGGAGCGCACCATGTCATCCTTGCCGGGACTGGTGCCGGCGCGGGCGCGGTCCAGAATATCCTGCGGATAATCGCTTTCGAAAAACGTGCGTACGTCATCGCGAAAGGCCAAATCCTGTTCGCTGTATTGCATATCCATTTGTGGTGCCTCGAATTTTTGTTGCCTTGCCAGAATATACTATAGATTTATGATCAAATCCCCACCCCAATCAACAAGGTTTTTTGCCCCTATGTTCAAAGCCGTATTCTGGGATTTCGGCGGTGTCCTGACGACCAGCCCTTTCGATAATTTCAACCGCTATGAACGGCAACATAACCTGCCGGAAAACTTCATCCGGGGCGTCAACAGTCGCAATCCGGACGATAACGCCTGGGCCAGATTCGAAAGCAACCGCATCGACGGGGGCCAGTTCGATAGCCTGTTTGCCGAAGAATCAGACGCTCTGGGTCATAGCATCCGGGGCCGGGATGTGATCGCCCTGCTGAAAGTCACCGTTCGCCCTGATATGGTCCGCGCCCTTGAAATCTGCAACCGGCACTTCAAGACCGCCTGCATCACCAACAACGTGCCCGATGCCGCAGCCCCCGACCCGCATATGGCCAAAGCA
>CBFDVE010000459.1:0-1982 GCA_965613205.1 uncultured Rhodospirillaceae bacterium | reverse complement strand
ATATCATATGGCGGCATGACGAAAATCGCCGAGCGATCACGCCACGAAACTCCCTTACAGGAACTAATCCTGTCGCGCCAGGATTTGCCTGTGGCCTTGGCCGAACGCATGTTCTGCTGGGTCAAAGCCGTTCTCAGGCAATATATTCTCGACAATTTCGAAGTCAATACCGAAGTCCTGAACAAGGCCATGATCGATATCGTCTTCGATGAAGTCTGCGTCATCAGAAATCAGGAAATCAATGGTCGGCTGGGCCGGTCAAAAGGCAGGACACGCGGCAGGTTTGAAAGCGATGACGGTGAATCTGTGGCCGAGCAACTGCTCAGGGCACTGTCGGAAGGGCACATGCTGGATTTTCTCACCGTGTTTGAGAAAAATTTTGGATTGCCCCAGGCCATCTTGATACGCGCC
Organism: uncultured Rhodospirillaceae bacterium; assembly: GCA_965613205.1. GTDB lineage: Bacteria > Pseudomonadota > Alphaproteobacteria > Rhodospirillales > JABHCV01 > CAZZKE01. The sequence goes on along the minus strand of CBFDVE010000459.1, from coordinate 1,571 downwards.
TTGTCCGACAAGGGATGCGAAGGGATGGCTATCGCGATCAAATCGGCCAAACTCGGCAAGGCGGTATTTCTGGCTATTCTCAGTTACTTGCGACTCAGCAAAATCGACAATGACAGCCATTTGCGCCGCGATATCGTTCGCTGTATGGATTTCTACGATTCAGTCGACGACGGGGTGGTCGGCGACATCGTCGCCGCCTGGAAAGCCAATGAAGATTATATGTTCGCCATGAGCCGGTTGAAGTCGGCCTGAAAATATCCGGTTATTTCGAATTCTGTGGATAACCACGTTGGCAGGTGCCGTGCTGAACGTGTAATGTTGCACCGTTTCAAGAATCACAATAAGCACGTCAGGGGAGTTTCATGGCAGGCAGCGTCAACAAGGTCATTCTGATCGGTAATCTGGGCCGGGACCCGGAAGTCAGGTTCTCCCAGGACGGCAAGAAAATCGTCAATCTGTCCCTCGCCACGTCGGAATCCTGGAAAGACAAGAATTCCGGCGAACGGCGGGAAAAGACCGAATGGCACCGGGTCGTCGTGTTCAATAATCACCTGGCCGATATCGCCGAAAAATACCTGCGCAAGGGCTCCAAGGTTTATATCGAAGGAGCCCTGCAAACCCGCAAGTGGACCGACCAGAGTGGCGTCGAAAAATATTCCACCGAAGTGGTGTTGCAGAATTTCCGCGGCGAATTGACCATGCTCGACAGCCGCAACGACGGCGGCGGATATTCCGGCGGCGACAGTGGTGGCGGAGGCGGCTATTCCAGTGGCGACAGTGGTGACAGTGGCGCATCTGGCGGCGGTGGCGGTGGGATGGCTCCGGGCGGCGATCTGGACGACGAAATCCCGTTTTGATCCTAAGCCTTACTGTTTGGGTGCATATTTGGCGAAAACTTCTTCGCCGGTCAATTTCTCGCAGGCGTTGGCGAAATCGTAGCCATCGGGTTTTTCTTCCATGAAACCCTGCATTTTCATGTCCAGGCCATTTTGTTCATCAAAGGTGCCGACCGACATCATGTAATGGCCGGTGGGAAGCAAATAGTAGAACAGGCTGGTTCCGCAAATTTTGCAAAATCCCCGTTCCGCCCAACTCGAAGATTGAAACCGCCCGATGTTGTCTTCCCCGGAAAATTCGACATGCTTGCCGCAATCCGTGGCAAAATAGGGGCCGCTGGCCCATCGTCGGCAGCTATGGCAGTGACAAACGCTAAATTTTTCGATTTCTTGATCTACCTGGAAACTCACTTTGCCACACAGGCAACTGCCGGTTTTCCTGCCATCAGCACGCATCTTACATTCCTGTACCGTTGAAAATCAGGTCCCGATCATAACCTGAAATTAGCCTCGCCGACGAGCCAAATTAGCGACCTGTTTGGGCTCTCATCCGGTTGTATGAACGCCTTTATCATGCTAGATTTCACGGCATGGAATCGGCTTTTGATGAAAGGGCTCGGTTGAATTTTAACCCCTTGAAATTGCTTGGAATTTTGCTTTGACGACGCCCTCTGATTCGGCCCCTCCAGAAACCCCCGAAGAGCCCCCGCAAGAGCCTCCTTTTGAGTCCGATGT
>CBFDVE010000458.1:0-1986 GCA_965613205.1 uncultured Rhodospirillaceae bacterium | reverse complement strand
GCATGACGGCGATGCCGTTGAAGCCGGGCTGGTCCAGCATGTGCAGCATGGCGAACAGATTGGCCGCCGCTTCCTGCAAATCGCCGCTGCGGCTTAGATTGGCGTAGCGGTTCTTGACGCCGGGGCCGAAGGCCAGAAAGGCTTCGCCGCTTTGGGCCCTTTCGGCGTTGATGCGGATTGGGATGGATGGCGCGTAATGGCGGCTTGTCATGCCCGGAGATTTCGGCGTGGTGTTATCGTCGCCAGCCAATTGCACGGGGCCGATGATGGTTTCGATCTGATCTTGCGAGATACCGCCGGGGCGCAGCAGGGTTGCCTGTGCAGAGCATAAATCGACGACGGTTGATTCAATGCCCACATCACACGGACCGCCATCCAGAATGGCGGCAACCTTGTCGCCCAGACTTTCGACAACATGTTGCGCCGCACTGGGGCTTAAATGGCCCGATCTGTTGGCGCTGGGGGCGGCAATCGGGAATCCTGTTTGTTGCAACAAGGCGCGGGCAATGGCGTCGGAAGGCAGCCGCACGGCCAGGCTGTCGAGCCCGGCGCTGGCCAGCCGCGAAATGGGGCAATTGCCTGCGCGCGGCAGCACCAGAGTCAGGGCGCCCGGCCAGAACGCCTCTGCCAGAGCCTTGGCCCGGTCATTGAAAACAACGGTCTGTTCGGCGGCGCTCCGATCTTTGAAATGGATGATCAGCGGATTGAACGCCGGTCGGCCCTTGGCCTCGTAAACGGCGGCGATGGCCCTGTCGTCTGCCGCGTTGGCCCCCAACCCGTAGACTGTCTCGGTCGGGAAGGCGACCAGTTTGCCCTGGCCCAGCAATTGTGCGGCAGCGGCGATATTTTCCGGTGTGGCATCTAACATTTGATGGTTATGGGGGCATTGCTGTCGATAGTAAAGCGGCTGATAGTAAAGAGCCGCCGGACCAGCCAACGGCTCTTTGTACTCTTTTACTGCTTTTGGCCCGACCATCCGCGGTAATGACCCGGCGCTGCAGTCACCGTAAGGTATACGGCGGCTAAGTCGTGGCGGGGAAAAATCCCTCGTCCACGATCATAAGTGTGCGCCTGTCACCGGGGTCCGTCAAGATGAGAAAAATCAATAAATTTATTGACAGGGGGTCAGTCAGATCCGGATTCCAGGCCCCTGACAATGAAGTTGGGATTTTCAAATCCGGGCTTGCCGTAGGTCATGGGCGAGCCATCCATTTTACACACCGATCCACCGGCGGCGATGACCACGGCGTGGCCGGCCGCGATGTCCCATTCCATGGTCCGGCCCAGGCGCGGATAGATGTCGGCGTCCCCCGTCGCCACCAGGCAAAATTTTAACGAGCTGCCGGCGCTGGTCTGGTCCCGGACGTTCAGGTCGGCGATATAGGCTTCCAGTTCCGGCGAGCGATGGTTGCGGCTGGCGACCACGACCAGTCCGTCATCGGTCGGCTGGCGGCAGGAAATGGCGGTCGCCGGCTGGCCGTTTATTTCGCCAAATGCGCCGCTGGCGCAGCCCCAGAACGTGTTGCCCATAGCCGGGGTGTGAACCACTCCCAAGACCGGTTTACGGTTTTCAATGAGGGCGATGTTAACGGTAAATTCCGGGCTTTTGGCGATGAAGCTTTTGGTCCCGTCCAGGGCATCGACCAGCCAGAACGGGTCCGATCCCACCACCGGGGCATGACCGGCGGCGAAGGCTTCTTCGCCGACAACCGGGTACTGGGCGGTGATCCCTTCACGAATTCCCTGGGTGATGATGTCTTCGGCGATGCGGTCGGCCTCGGTCACCGGGGACTGGTCGGCCTTGTGTTCGACTTCGAAATCCGTGTCGTAGATTTCCATGATCGCCACGCCGGCCTTTTTGGCCAGCTCACCTATCTGTTCCATCAGGGCTATGGTGATATTAAGGGTCAAAATTCGGCTCCTCTGTTAAAAATTAAACTCAATTCAGATCGTCGGCACTGTCGGCGATGATGGCGAAACGGTCGG
>CBFDVE010000457.1:0-1988 GCA_965613205.1 uncultured Rhodospirillaceae bacterium | reverse complement strand
GCCCCGTAGGCGGTCGAGGAGCCGGAAAACAGTTTCGATTTGGAGGTAATCTGGGCGTGCACTTCGAGGCCGATTACCACTTCCCAATCGCCGGTAGAGCCTTTCAGGATATAGGCCATGGTCTAGCCCTCCCCACCCGGAACGGCTTTGAAGTCCGCCGCGGTTTCAAGCACATCGGCAACCCGCAAAACGGTTTCTTCATGGAACGGCCTGCCCAGCAATTGCAGCCCCAACGGCAGGCCACCCGACGACAATCCGGTCGGAATGGAAATTCCCGGCAGTCCGGCCAGGCTGGCCGGGACGGTGAACACGTCGTTCAAAAACATGGCGATCGGATCATCCATTTTTTCACCAATGGCGAAGGCTTCCGATGGGGCGGTCGGAGTCAGCAGGACATCCACGTCGTTGAAAACTTTGGTGAAATCATCGGCGATCAGTTTGCGCACCCGCTGCGCCTTGCGATAGTAAGCATCGTAAAAACCGGCCGAGAGCACATAGGTGCCGATCAGCACCCGTCGCTTGACTTCATCACCGAAGCCTTCGCCGCGGGTGTTGGCGTACATCTCGTCCAGGCTGTCGCCGGCCACCCGCAGGCCATAGCGAACCCCGTCATAGCGGGCCAGGTTGGCCGAGGCTTCGGCCGGGGCGATAATGTAATAGGTCGGCAGGGCGTGTTCCGTATGGGGCAGCGACACATCGAGTATTTCCGCCCCGGCCTGTTTCAGCATGTCCTTGCCCAGAGACCACAGGGCGTCAATTTCCGGAGCGATACCTTCGCGGTGATATTCTTTTGGAATACCTACCTTCAAGCCCCTGATGTCACCGCTCAGAGCGGCTTCGAAATCGGGCACGGCGATGGGAGCAGATGTGGAATCCTTAGCATCATGACCGGCCATGGCGCCGAGCATGATGGCGCCATCGCGCACGGTGCGGGTCATCGGTCCGGCCTGATCGAGAGATGATGAAAAAGCGACGATGCCCCAACGGGAACAACGCCCGTAGGTCGGCTTCAGGCCGACAATGCCGGTGAATGCGGCTGGCTGGCGGATCGAGCCGCCGGTATCGGTGCCGGTCGCGCCCAGGGCCAGATGGGCGGCGACGGCGGCAGCCGAGCCGCCGGATGATCCACCGGGCACCAGGTCTTTGCCGTCCTGGCCCTTCCACGGGTTGATCACGTTGCCGTAGTAGCTGGTAATATTGGCCGAGCCCATGGCGAATTCATCCATATTGGTCTTGCCCAGCATGACCGCCCCGGCGTTACGCAAATTCTGCGATACGGTGGATTCATAGGTCGGCACGAAGCCATCCAGAATATGGGACCCGGCTGTGGTCAGCACCCCATCGGTACAGAACAAATCCTTGATCGCGACCGGAATGCCATCCATGGCCCCGGCGCTTTGCCCGGCGCTGCGCCGCCCATCAGACGCGGCGGCGCGCTCCAGCGCCAGGTCCGGCGTTTCGGTAATGAAGGCGTTCAAATCGCGGGCCGCCGTCATGGCGTCCAGGTGGGCCTGGGTCAGCTCGACGGCGCTGAAGTCCCCCTTGGCCAGGCCATCACGGGCGGTGGCGATGGTCAGATCGGTAAGCGAGGCCATTATTCAAGCACCTTGGGCACGGCAAAAAATCCTTCATCGGAATCCGGCGCGTTGGCCAGCACCGCATCGCGGCAATTACCATCGGTGATGGCATCAGTGCGCAGGGGCAGGGTCACATCGCCGACGCTGGCCAAAGGTTCGATGCCATCCGTATCGACGCCGTTCAACTGTTCGACCCATTGCAGGATCGCCGACAGTTCGCCGGCCAAATGGCCCAGGTCTTCGTCCGGCACCTTAATACGGGCCAGATTGGCAATATTCCTGACGGTGTCTTTATCCAGCGACATGAGTTTTCCGCAGTAAAAATCAAGGGGGCGAAACGGGGCGGAACGTACCACCGGGCAAAGCTTCACGCAAGACGCTTAACCGCCGTCCCGGTGCAGCTTGAACAGT
>CBFDVE010000456.1:0-1995 GCA_965613205.1 uncultured Rhodospirillaceae bacterium | reverse complement strand
CATTTAAGCTTTTCAAGAGTCCAAGCGCCAACTTTGCCGTCAGTGTTATAGCTTGTCATTCAGCGGCAAGAATTTGGTCGAAATTTGTCCGCGTTCTGGAGAGAACAGGATATTGGCTCCAAATTTCACCACCCAATTCCCTCCCATTTGTCTTCGGCCTTAGCCCCCCCCATTGCTTGAAGAAGAAGGCGACGCCTGCGTCAACACACTGGTCGCGGATGTCGGTGACCCATGATTTCTCGATGGGGCGATGGCCGGGGCCGGACTCGCCGCCGACGATGACCCAGTGAATACCGGTCAGGTCGAGTTCCCCCACGGGGCCAATCAGCGGTTCCAGTGACAAAAAACGGACAGTCGCCGCCATATCGGCAACATGCTTTATGCAAGATTTCCTGGAGCCGTCCTCGACCGATGTGCCGAGCCAGATGTGTTTCGGGGCAAGGCTTCCGGCGTAACGTTTGTTGACATAATCGCGCAGGCGGGAACTGCGCTTGGAAAGGATCTGGAAGGTGTGGTGATGGGCTTCCTCCATGGTATCGAACACTTGATCGATAAAGGCGGCGGGGATTTTTTTATGAAACAGGTCGCTCATGGAGTTAACGAAAATCATTTGCGGCTTCCGCCAGGCGAGGGGCTGGCCTAGCCGTTCCGGACGCAGGGTCAGGTCAAAGCCGCTTTCGAACGGGTGATCCTTGACCCCCCGAAACCGCTCCGAAAACCGTTCCGCATAGCAATTGTCGCAACCAGAACTGATCTTGGTGCATCCGGTTACAGGATTCCATGATGAATCAGTCCATTCAATAGATGTATTTTGAGCCATAATCACCTAAGAACAAAAAGAGAACATAAATCTTATGCTCGAAATGTCATTATGTAAATACGCGAGTAAACAATTCGTTAGTCAGGTCCGCCCGGCGATCATCTGGTCGATGTCGTTGATCGACATTTCCGATGTTTTCAGGGCCACCAGCAAATCAATTTCCGTGGCCACCAGGTCGCCCAGTTTTTTCTTGATGGAGTCGCGGACAAAGTCGGTCAGGCGGATAGGTGTACCCGGTGCCGTTAGTAAACTGGTCAGCAGTTCACGGCGGATGGTCGGCGGGAAGCCCATCAGTTCCGAAACCAGATAGCCCTTGGCCTTCATGGCGATGCGAGCGTTGGAGAAAATTCGCTCCAGGCAATAGCTGTATATGCCGAAATCCAGGCGACCGGCCACCGCATAGGTAAATTCCAGGAATTCGTCACGAAACAGATGGGGCGTGATGTTACGGTCGGCCAGTTGGCGGACCACTTCCAGAAACGACCGATAGCGCACCCGGGCCGGATTGAGCTTGCTATCGAGCCGGTCTTCCAGTTCCTGAATGCGGGCCTCGCGAAAGCCCGATTGCAACAAAGACCGGGCGGATTCCTTGATCACCGGGTCGAGCGCCTGGGCCTCGATCAGGGTGAACAGTTCTTCGTAAGACTCCCGGTTGCGGGCCGGGTCGGCGGCGGCCTTGCCGAGCGGCAGCAGGGCCGCTTCGGCGACCAGGGGATCGCGGGAAAAGATCGAAGCGACGCTGGCCGCCGTGCGATTGATATACCGGTTCTTCTTGAAATCATCGGTAATGATGAAGCGGCTTTCATCGAACACGGTCAGGTGCCGCCCGACCTTGGAACAGGCGATGAAATGATCGGCCAGATCGGGCTTGCGGCTGGCCGCAGTAGTAGGGGCCTCAGTCATGGCAACACCTTAAAACAGTTGGCCTGAAAAAGTCTATGGGGTGGGTTCGGCAATATGATCCAGGCGCAGCCGGTGGCGCGGATCACTCAGGCGGCGTCCGGCGAACAGAACAGCCGCCAGGGTGCCCAGGCCCGTTGACCCGGCGATCAGGAACATGATCAGAATCTGGTATTTGACGGCCTCGGTCGGATCGACCCCAGCGAGGATTTGCCCGGTCATCATGCCGGGCAGGGAAATCACCCCGGCCGCCGACATGGCATTGATAATGTTGA
>CBFDVE010000455.1:0-2006 GCA_965613205.1 uncultured Rhodospirillaceae bacterium | reverse complement strand
TAAAAATCCGGAAACCATCATCGTTTTCGGTGGGCCCAATTATCCGGTTGAGGTTTCCGAACGTCGGCAATTCCTTAAAGCCGGCACGAATATTGATTTTTATATTGATAGCGAGGGCGAGTTGGCGTTCGTTGAGCTTGTTCACGCTCTCGAGACATCTGATTTCAATGTCGAGAAACTAAAAAATACCGGCATTGCCTTGCCAAACACCCATTATACTTACGGAGGTGATTTTATCGTTGGCGATACCCTGCCACGAATCAGGGATTTATCGATTCTTCCTTCTCCATACCTGAACGGTATGATGGATAAATTTTTTGACCCTTACTTGACGCCCCTGATTCAAACCAGCCGTGGCTGTCCTTATTCATGCACATTTTGCCACGATGGCATCCCCTTTATGAGCAAAGTCGCCCGCTTTGATCAAGACATTGTCGAGGCGGAACTGGAATACATTGCCAAACGAAGCGATGTTCCACACCTGAATATCGCCGATCTTAATTTCGGTATTTTCAAGCATGATGTCGAAACGGCCTCCTTTCTCTCAACGTTGCAGAAAACCTATGACTGGCCCAGGTCTGTCTTTGCCCAAGGGGCGAAAAACAGTGGCGGGCGTGTCGCCGAAATTTCAAAAATTCTCGGCGGCGCATTCCATGCCGGCGCTTCCGTACAGTCAACCGACCCGGAGGTTCTTGACGCAATCAAAAGAAAGAATATTTCTCTCGACCAGTTAACAGATAACGCCAAGCGCTCCATCAGTAATGTGCGGGTAGTTATTCAGAAATTATTCTTTGCCTGCCGGAGGATACCAAGGAAAAACATTTCAATTCAGTTTATGAAATGCTCGATGTGGGCATCAACGAAATGCGCATGTTTCAATTCATCCTGCTGCCCGGCACCAGCGGCGGAAGTCTTGCCTCGCGGGATCGCTATAAATACAAAACCCGGTTTCGCGTGTTGCCCCGATGTTTTGGAAAATATTCAGTCTATGATGAGGAATTCAGTGTTTTTGAGTGGCACGAAATATGTGTCGCCAACGCCACCATGTCCTACGAAGATTATAATGATTGCCGCAAACTGAACTTGACGATCGAAATTTTCAATAATGGAGGCATCTTCGGGGAACTGCTTGCCCTTATTAGCCAGATCGGCGGCAAGCCGTCTGAATTTTTCCAGGCGGTCATGCCACTGCTGGCCGAAAACGCAGAAATTATTTCAGGATTTCCGAAAGGACGACGAGCGAAATTTCTGGCGGTCGGAAGAAGACTTCAACGCCTTTTTGGCATCACCCGATACCATAGAAAAATATACCTCCGGTGAATATGGCGCCAATCAGATATTTCGTTATCGGTCGACGGCGCTGATAAACCATATGTATATTTTAACCGAACTGGCGACCGAAGCGGCGCGTCAGGTGTTGGCGGCCCACGGCGAAAAGGGTGGTGTATATGAAGCCTATCTGGAAGAGTTGGAAATTTTCCTGCGACTCAAGAAAGGCAATATTCTTTCTTTCGAAGAACGCCACGAACATACCTTCTCGTTCGATTTTTCGGCCCTGGAACAGGTTGGCTTTGATTCCAGCCCCATCGATTTCCAGGTTTCTTTTGGGCAAAATCTAGTTTTCGCTCATTCCGGAGAACAGCAGAAGGCCATTGGGCGGTATCTGGACCAGTATGGACGCACCATCGATGGCTTCGGTTTCTTTCTGCAACGGGTCCGCGGGCTGCAACACTTGTACCGTCAAGTTTCGGTCGCAAAAACGGCTGCATAAGTGATCTCTATAGGTCGTTATCAGCACTCCTTGGTATCAGTCTTCCTCAAATTATAAATAATAGGAACACACCTTGAACAAGATTCTGGTGACCGGCGGCGCCGGCTACGTGGGAAGCCATGCCTGTAAGGCGTTGCAACAGGCCGGGTTCGAGCCCGTCGTTTACGACAGCCTGGTGCGCGGCAATGAATGGGCAGTCAAGTGGGGTCCGCTGGAAGTCGGTGACATTCGCAAT
>CBFDVE010000454.1:0-2010 GCA_965613205.1 uncultured Rhodospirillaceae bacterium | reverse complement strand
GGCAAACCCTGGAAAGCATACTGGATATTCTGGCCGGTAAAATTCCCCACAATCTGAAAAACACGGATGTGACAAAAATATTGGGGGCGGATAAAACCAACCGCATGGCCGAACCATCATCGGCATCGTTCGAACCCACTTCGGCGGACAGCATCGCCAACGGCCACGGGGTGATCAGGCCCGGCGGCGACGGCACGCTCTATATCAAGGCCGAACGCCAGGGTACCGAATACATCCATTATTATCTGGTGCAGGTCGATCCGGTTCCCGATCGAAGATTGGCGCTGGTCTATGTCGATCCTGATGAACTGCTGATTGATTGCAACGCCCGGCCAGCCTTCAACCTGAACCCGGTCAGCGAGGGCATCGCCCCTGATGTCGGCGATATATTCATCAACCCGAAAGGGGTTTTTCTGAAAGTTATCGAGGACCCGAAATCCCAGAAGATGTTCGCCTTCATCGATACCGAAACCGGCGATATCCGGCGCCGGCAGGAACGCCGGGTAACGGGCGTACACATGCAATGGAGGGTGCATGATTTGCTCGACCCGGAAGGCTCGTCCCGGGCGCTGGGCGGGCTCCGTGATGCGTTGAAAAACCTGGGTTTCCTGTAGATAGGATCAGGATTGATCAAAACTATTTCATGGTTTTGATCAGACCGGAACCGCCCCAATATCTCAGAAGTCCAGATTGGCGTAATGCGCCGACGGCGGCGCACCCGGTATATGATCGGCAAGCAAGGACCTGAAACTGGGGCGTGACTTGATCCGGGCGTACCAATCCCTGGCTCCGTCGTGCTCTTCCCAGGGAACGTCGCCAAGATAATCGACGCACGACAGATGCGCCGCGGCGGCGATATCGGCCAGTGTCATCTCGTTGCCGGCCAGCCATTTACGGCGTTCAATCAAATAGGAAATATATTCCAGGTGTATGTGGATATTGGCGTATCCGGCGCGGATAGATTTGGAATCCGGCTGGCCCAGACCAAGAAACCGTTTCATGATTTTTTCACCGACCAGGTTTTCAGTAACCTCCTGATTGAACTTGCGGTCAAACCAGGAGACAAGACGGCGCACCTCCGCCCGCTCCAAAGGATGGCGGCCAATGAGCGGCGGTTCGGGATGAATTTCATCGAGAAACTCACATATCACATCGCTGCCCGATAGCGCCGTTCCTTCCGGGCCAACCAGCACCGGAACCTCGGCGGCCGGATTTAGGGCGACAAATTCCCGACGCCGTTCCCAGACATTTTCCACCTTCAGAACGAAATCAATGCGCTTTTCGCCGAGAACAACCCTGGCCTTGCGGCAGTGAGGCGACAGCCAAAGATGATAAAGTGTCTGCATGAAGACCGATTATACCGAAACACGTTTAACTGCAAATGGAATACCAACGGCCTGCTCACGGGGTTGTTATTTTTACTGCCCGGCTCCTGTGTTATATTTAGAATGAAAATAAAAAAAGTACAAGCGGCAAATATTCAAATTCATAGCGTGATTTCCTCTGGTCATAAAGCGAAAAAATAGATGTATTGCTATCAATCTTAATGATTGATGTGTTTAAAAAAATTACTATTGCGTTGGTGAAGGTAAGCGTGGATGATTTATTTAAGAATAATTTATGCTTGAGAACACTTTGAAACAGTTGGTGATTTATCAAGAGGAAAATAAAACGATTAAGTTTTGTGAGAATTTTTATCGAGGAATTTTTTTGCCTTTTGTGCATTGCCGAAAGCTAAAAGTGAGATGATCTGATCTGATCGGTTTTGTTATTATTTAATAAAATGTATTTTGTAACTATAATTTTATGTCTAACCAGTTTATATTTAAAGATTTTACAAATTTGTATGAATTATCTAAAACTTTGCGGTTTGAACTAAAGCCGGTTGGAGAGACTCAGAAAATGCTAAAAGAAAATCAGATATTTTTTAAAGATGAAAATATAAAAGAGTATTTGCCTTTATAGTAATTACTATAAATATATAAAATTATGTCATTAAAATTTATCGGA
>CBFDVE010000453.1:0-2025 GCA_965613205.1 uncultured Rhodospirillaceae bacterium | reverse complement strand
CGAACCCGCCGCCCTGGCGCTGATCGACGCTTGCGTCAGGTTGCAGCCGGGAATTATGGGCTCGCAGGTGTCGGGCGACGAGGAAAGTTTTATCGGTGGTTTGCTGGAATATCCCCACTACACCCGGCCAGCGGATTGGCAGGGGCACACGGTTCCGGAAGTACTGACTTCCGGTGACCACGGAAAAATCAAGGCCTGGCGATTGGCCCGGTCAGAACAGATAACCAGGGATCAACGTCCCGATTTATGGCGCAAATACGCCGAAACGAACAACGGACTGAAGAAAGACTTAAAGGACAAGAGATCATGAACATCATCGAAGAAATTGAAAACGAACAGCGGACCAAACTGGTCGCCGAGCGGGCCGTTCCCGAATTCGCCGCCGGTGATACGGTGAAGGTCAACGTGAAAGTGGTCGAAGGCACGCGCGAGCGGGTCCAGGCCTATGAAGGCGTTTGCATAGCGCGCAAGAATTCCGGCATCAATTCATCGTTTACGGTGCGCAAGATATCGTCGGGCGAAGGCGTCGAACGTGTGTTCCCCCTGCATTCACCCGCCATCGCCGGGATCGAAGTGATCCGCCGCGGTGATGTGCGCCGGGCCAAATTGTATTACCTGCGCGGACGCACCGGCAAATCGGCCCGCATTGCCGAAAAGACCGACGGCTATGCCGGTAAATTGACCGCCGCCGCTAAAGTCGAAGCCGCCACCCTGAAAGCCCAGGCGCGCGCCGAGGGCAAAGGCAGGAAGGGCAAAAAGGGCAAGAAGAACAAGGCCAAAGCCGAAGCCAAAACCGAAGCCAAGGCCACTGCCGCCACCCCGGAAGAATAGGCGCACGGTCCATGCCAAAAACCCTGTTCGACAAAATCTGGCAAGACCATGTCATTGATGTTCAGGAGGATGGCGCGACCCTGATCTACATCGACCGTCATCTGGTTCACGAAGTGACCAGCCCGCAGGCCTTCGAAGGCCTGGCCAACAGTGGCCGCAAGGTACGTCGGCCTGACGCAACGCTGGCTGTGGCCGATCATAACGTGCCGACCACGGACCGCAGCAAGGGCATTGCCAACGACGATTCACGCATTCAGATCGAGACCCTGGAAAAAAACTGCAAAGACTTCGCCGTGCCCTATATGGCGATGGACGATATCCGCCAGGGCGTGGTTCATATTATCGGCCCGGAACAGGGTTTCACCCTGCCCGGCATGACCATTGTCTGCGGCGACAGCCACACCGCCACCCACGGCGCCTTCGGGGCGCTGGCCTTCGGCATCGGCACATCGGAAGTGGAACATGTGCTGGCGACCCAGACCCTGGTGCAAAGCCCGGCCAGGAACATGCGCTTTAACGTGGTCGGCGACCTGCCCCCCGGCGTTACGTCGAAAGACCTGGTGCTGGCCATGATCGGCAAGATCGGCACCGCTGGTGGCACCGGTCATGTCATCGAATACTGCGGCGATGCCGTTACCGCCCTGTCCATGGAAGGCCGCATGACGGTCTGCAACATGACCATCGAAGCCGGGGCCAGGGCCGGTCTGATCGCACCCGACCAGACCACCTATGACTACCTGATGGGTCGCCCCATGACCCCCAAGGCGGGCAACTGGGAAGCCGCCATTGCCTATTGGCAGACTCTCGCCAGCGACCAAGGCGCTCATTACGACACGGAAGTGACGCTCGATGCCGCGACCCTGGTGCCGCAAGTGACCTGGGGCACAAGTCCTGAAAACGTCCTGCCGATCACCGGTATCGTGCCCGATCCGGCCGATGTGGCAGACGAAGCGCAACGCAACGCCATGATCCGATCCCTCGATTACATGGGCTTGGTGCCGGGCACGGCGCTCGACGGCATTGCGGTTGACCGGGTCTTTATCGGCTCGTGCACCAATGGCCGCATCGAAGACATGCGCGCCGCCGCCGCCATCGCCAAGGGCCGCAAGGTCGCCGATGGGGTTAGCGCCATGGTCGTGCCCGGTTCTGGCCTGGTCAAGGAACAGGCAGAAGTTGAAGGCCTGGACGCCATCC
>CBFDVE010000452.1:0-2027 GCA_965613205.1 uncultured Rhodospirillaceae bacterium | reverse complement strand
GCCCCGCATGGAAGCCCTGCAACAGGTCGTCGATATGCCCGGGGTCACTCACATGGCCGCCATATGCGCCATCTGCAAAAGCCAGTTCGCCAAAGTCATGCCCTATTACGGCTTTGAAATGGACATGATTGTCAGCGTCCACCAATTGGTCAGCAATGCCATCTTGCTGGGCACTGAAAAATAATACCGAGGAGATTTTACTATGACCGTCACCACCGACAAGAAACTGACCTATCGCCGCTATGAAGAAGGCGATACCGAGTGGGATGACTTCACCGACAAAATCATGACCGCCGGACACACTCACAAGTGCCCGACCTACGTTCACCGCACCCCGCCGTGCCAGGGCAGTTGCCCATCGGGCCATGAAATTCGCGGCTGGCTGGGTATCGCCCGTGGCATGGACAAACCGGCCGACCCGGACACCCCGTGGCAGCAGTATGCCTTCGAACGCATGAGCCAGGCCAATCCGTTCCCCAGTGTCATGGGACGGGTCTGCCCGGCCCCGTGCGAAAGCGGCTGTAACCGTAACGAGGTTGATGAATTCGTCGGCATCAACGCGGTCGAACATTACGTCGGCGACTGGGCCATTGAAAACAACATGGGCTACGCCAAGCCGCTGACCGAGACCGGCAAGTCTGTCGCCGTGATCGGTGGCGGCCCGGCCGGACTGGCCGCTGCCTACCAGTTACGCAAGAAAGGCCACGGCGTCACCATTTTCGATGAACACACGGAACTGGGCGGCATGATGCGCTTCGGTATTCCTGGCTACCGCACCCCGCGCGAGATGCTGGACAGTGAAATCGGCCGTATCATCGACATGGGCGTCGAAGTTAAAACCGGCATTCGTGTCGGCACCGACATTGCCATGGCCGATATAGATAAGGATTTCGACGCCGTGTTCTGGGCCATCGGGGCCCAATCCGGTCGACCGCTGCCGGTCGATGGCGCCGATGCCCCCAACTGCATCACCGGCGTCGCTTTTCTGGATGCTTTCAACCAGGGCAAGCTGCAACACGTCACCGGTCGCATCATCGTTATCGGCGGTGGTGACACCTCTATCGACGTGGCCTCTGTGGCCCGCCGCCTGGGACATATTTCCGCGGTCAACGAAGCCGACCGGCCGGAAATGGTTGTCTTGGGCTTTACCGCCCACGATGTCGCCTCGACCGCCATCCGCGAAGGGGCCAACGTGACCCTGACATCGCTTTTTCCCATCGAAGAAATGACCGCAGCCGAACGGGAACGGCAGGACGCCGTCAGCGAAGGCGTCGATTTGCGCGGCAGCATCATGCCGCTGGAAGTGCTGCTTGACGATGATGGCCGGGCGCGGGCTTTGAGAATGTGCGAATGTGATATGGACGGCATGAAGCCGGTCATTCGCGACGGCACGGAATTTGAAATCGAATGTGATTTGATCGTTTCGGCGATTGGCCAGAGCGGCAATCTGGAAGGCCTGGATTGCCTCGATAACGGTCGCGGCTTTGTCGATACCGACAAGAACTACCGGGTCGCCGGCACAAAAAATCATTTCGCCGGGGGTGATATTATCCGCCCCCACCTGCTGACCACGGCCATCGGCCATGCCTCTATCGCGGCTGAAGGGATCGACTTGTTCCTGGCCGGAGAAGAACTGGCCGAACGGCGTCCCAAGGTAGACGTGCATCACTTCAATTTGCTTTCCGAACTGCATCAGCGCCATCTGGACCCGGACGAGTATTCCCACCAACCCGAGCGCGGTACTGCGGAAGAAAACTACGCCGTCCACAACTACGAAGACCGGTCCGACAAGCAGATCATTCCTCACGACGAACTGTTCCTGGGCCACTTCGGTTTCGAAAATCGCCACCACCGCAACGAAATCCAGATCAAGGCCGACGATGTGCTGGGCAACTTCAAGGAACGCATTAACGCGCTGGATGAAGAACAGGCCAAGGCCGAAGGCGATCGCTGCATGAGCTGCGGCATGTGCTTCGAATGTGACAACTGCATCATCTATTGCCCGCAGGTCGCCGTTTTCCGGGTGA
>CBFDVE010000451.1:0-2058 GCA_965613205.1 uncultured Rhodospirillaceae bacterium | reverse complement strand
CGCCCGCAACCTGACCGGCGCCCTAAATCGCTATGTCACCGATATCGAGGCCGGGTTCGAGCTGGCGGCGGCGGCACTTGGCCCGGAACACAGGTCATCGGGCATCGAAAACCTGCTCAAAGGGGTTTTTTTCAAGCATGTTTTCCAGGCCGATACGTCGGGCCGTATCCTCAATAGCGCGGCCATGAAAATGAGCGATATGATGGATCAGATTCCGGCCAGTGTAATGGCCGACCTGGCGCCGGTTTTTACCCAGGCTCAGGCCCGGCCGGGAAAGATTATCTACAGTGATCTGATGCGGGACATGGAAGGAAAACCCGGCATATTCCTGGTCAGAAGTCTGGATTCCGAACATTTTCTGATTGGTGCCCTGGGCATGGGATACATTCTTGAAGTGCAGCGGGCCGTGGCATTTGGCAAACGCGGTCATGCGGCAATTGTCGACCGCCAGGGACGGACCATGGCCCATCCATTGGCCGAATGGCGCGAGACCATGAAGGATATAAGCTTCCTGCCGCCGGTGCAGAAAATGATGTTGGGCGAAACCGGGGTGTCGCAGTTTTACACACCGGCCATGCAGGCCGACATGATTGCCGGCTATACCACGGTCAAGAAAGTCGGTTGGGGGGTGATGGTTCCCCAACCCTTCGAAGAACTTGTCGAGGCCGCCGAAGGGGTGGTTAAAATTGCCCTCAGTGTCGCCCTGATCGGTATTTTCATTGCCGGTTTTATCAGTTGGTGGCTGGCCGGCTATCTGGTCAAACCGATCAATGCCGTTGTCAGTTCGGCCCAGGCCGCGAGCGAGGGATTGCTGTCGTTTAATCTGCCCGACATTGGCCGGGTCGTGCCCCAGGAATTGCGCCAGTTGCTGACATCGTTCAATCACATGGTCACGCAGATCAACAACAAGAACCGGCAAGTGGCAAAGAGCGCGGCGCGATTGGCCGAAGCCCAGCAAATCGCCAGTCTGGGTAATTGGGAATGGGACCCGGCAGCCGACATGTTGTGGTGTTCCGATGAAGTCAGTCGCATCTTTGCCCAAGATCCTGAAAAATTCACCAGCAACCGGGCAGCGCTTCTCGACATGATTCATGCGCAAGATCGCGAACAGGTTAAAGTGGCCATGGATCATTCGCTGGCAACCGGCGAACGCTCGGCCATCGACTATCGCATCCCGATCGCAAATGGAGGCGAAAAAGTGGTGCATATGGAGATGGTCGTTCAGCAAAATGAAGACGATGGCGGGTCGCCCTGGCTGATCGGTACCGTGCACGATATCACTGCGGCCAAGAAATATGAAGAACGCCTGATTTATCAGGCCAACTATGATGAACTGACAGGCCTGCCTAATCGCACCCTGTTTCTGGACCGCTTGAGCCATGCCCTGCTGGCGGCCCGGCGCTCCGGCGGTCGGGTTGGCCTGTTGTTTATTGATCTTGATAACTTCAAGGAAGTTAACGACACCCTGGGCCACACAAGTGGTGATAATCTGCTCAGGCAGGCCAGCCTCAGATTGCTCGAATGCTTGCGCGAAAATGATACGGCGGCCCGCCTGAGCGGTGACGAATTTACCGTTATTGTAGAAAATATCCTGCATGATCAGGACGTTGCCGTGGTTGCCGAAAAAATCGTTGAGGCCATGGCCAGGCCCTTCAAGATCGATACCTACGAAGTGCTGGTCGGCGCCAGTATCGGCATCAGTCTTTACCCCAACGACGGCGACGACACCGTCACCATCCTTGGCAACGCCGATATCGCCATGTTCCGGGCCAAGGATCAGGGACGCAATTCCTACTGCTTTTTCACGTCGGGCATGAACGATCAGATGATGCACAAGATGAAACTGGGCAACGAACTGCACAACGCCTTGCAGCGGAACGAATTTGGCGTGTTTTTCCAGCCTATTGTCGATATCCAGGCCAACAAGATTGTCGCCGCCGAAGCCCTGGTGCGCTGGAAACATCCGGACCGGGGCTGGTTGTTGCCATCGGAATTCATATCCCTGGCCGAAGAACGGGGCTTCATCGGACCGCTTGGTGAATGGGTTCTGCAAACCGC
>CBFDVE010000450.1:0-2058 GCA_965613205.1 uncultured Rhodospirillaceae bacterium | reverse complement strand
GAAACGGTGAGATAATATTTGTCGCAAGCGGCCGCGAGGGAACCATGAAATTCGGCGTGCCGGGGTCGGGAATGGTTTAACGCCGGGCCGCAACAGACTCGGCCAGAACACACAGAATTTCAAACATCATGGTCGCCCCGACCAGGGCCGTATTGCCCGATGGATCGAAGGGCGGAGCGACCTCGACCACGTCGCCACCGATTAAATTGAGGCCCCTGAGGCCGCGAATCATCTTCTGGGCTTCATAGCTTGAAAAGCCGCCGATTTCCGGTGTGCCGGTGCCCGGCGCATAGACCGGGTCGAGGCCGTCTACATCAAAACTGACATACGTGGGGGCCTCGCCGACCACCCGTCGCGCCTCGGCGATAACGGCATCCACACCCATGTCAAAATAGTCATCAATAGTGATCACCCGCATCCCGCTGTCGCGGGAAAACTGATAATCGTCTTGGGAATACATGGAACCGCGAATGCCGATCTGGATACACCGGGTGGGATCCAGCAGACCTTCTTCGACGGCCCGGCGAAAGGGCGTGCCGTGGGTGTATTTGTAGCCGCCGAAATAGCTGTCGGCGGTATCGGTGTGGGCGTCGAAATGGACCATGCCAACAGGCCGGTCTGCGGCGATTGCCCGCATCACCGGCAGGGTCATCAGATGATCGCCGCCGGCGCTCAGGGGAACCGTATTTGCCTCATGGACTGTTTTGAAGAACCCTTCGATAATATCCAGGGAGGCAACCAGATCAATCGGGTTGACCCCGCTATCGCCGAGGTCCGCGACCTTGCACAGATCGTACGGGGTAATGCCGCTGGACGGGTTGGTTCGACGGATCAAACTGGACATGTTTCTGATTTCCCGCGGGCCGTGTCGGGCCCCGGCGCGGTTGGTCGTGCCGCCATCCCAGGGCACTCCGATCAGGGCGATATCAACCAGCGACGGGTCGCTGATATAGGGCAGTCGCATGAACGTCGGCAGGCCGCCAAATCGGGGTGTGACCGATGCGTCAACCGGTTCAAAGATAATGTCCTGGTCCGTCATTGGGGGCTCCGGTGCCAGTCGCGAATTCGTTTTTCGGCCGTGGCGATATCTTCGGGGCTCATTCTTTCGGCCACGTAGTCACGCAATTTTGTCGCATTTTCGTTGCCGCTGGCGCTGCCCAGGCCACCCCATTTATAGGCCTCAATCAAGTCAACTTTGGTGCCCCAGCCACGCACGTACATGACGGCCAGATTGGCCTGGGCGCTGGCATTGCCCTGGTCGGCGGCGAGGCGAAACCATTTAACGGCGACCTTGTTATTTTCCACCACATGAATTCCCTTATGGTAGAACCAGCCCAGATTGTACTGGGCCCCGGCGATGCCTTGTTCGGCGGCACTGGAATACCACTTGAAGGCCTTGGCAAAATCACGCGGCACTTCCTGACCTTCGTCATAGGCCAGGCCCAGGTTATATTGGGCATTGGCGTGTCCTTTGTCGGCGGCCTGGCGAAACCATTTGATCGCGTTGATCCAGTCCTTGGCAACGCCGATGCCCCTGGAATACATCCAGCCCAGTTCGAACTGGGCCTTGGCGACACCCTGGGTCGCCGACAAACCGAAAAGCCTGAAGGCTTCCCGGTCGTTTTGGTCGACCCCTGTTCCGCGCCGATACATCAGGCCCAGATAGTACTGGGCCTCGGGCTCTCCCTGATCGGCAAGCGGTCTGATAATTCCGAGCGCAGTCTCGAAATTGCCGGCCCGGACAGCCTCCAGCGCTTGTTGCAGGTCGGCATGGGCCGGCTGGGCAAAGATCAATCCGGCAACAAGGCTGACGGCAAGGAGATGAATTTTCATGGGCTTGCATTTTGCTCGGTGTTGCATCATCTAGAGCATATTAGACTCATACGGAACCATTTGACCGGGATTATTTTGCGCTGTGGCGCGGCACGTTACGCAGGACGATGCGGTGCATCGTTCAAGGGACTAGAGCGTTTCCGGGATATTCTGAACCATTCTGATGGGGCAGATGGGTTTGTTCGGGTAGGCGCGGCACGCCGCGCGATGCGGCGCATCGGGCAA
>CBFDVE010000449.1:0-2069 GCA_965613205.1 uncultured Rhodospirillaceae bacterium | reverse complement strand
TTCAACTCCCACTGGAAATAGCGATTCCAGTTGAGCAAGTCGTCATCAACGCGCGTTTGGGTGAGCCGATCATACGGATACCCCGCGCGCCCGGTGTTGACCGCCGCAGGCAAATCCTCGAAGGAAATTGTGTTGGCTTTGGTCGTGTCGGCCCCCGCGAACAAAGCAGCCTTTTGGTTGAGCGGCAGGTTGATGCGGTTGTCCACCATGCTCATCTTCACGCTAAAAACGGAATCCGATTTAATTTTCGGGTAGTTGGCGTAATGCGTGAGAATATTGTCGGGGCCGCCCATCCAGACCAGATTCAGGTTGAGCGTTTGCAGGGATTTGTTATTGAGTTCCGGGTGGCTGAAATAGAAGCCGGAGACCGCCGCACCGGGGCTCATGGCGAAGCTTTCCGTTAATTCGATGCCGGTCGCCGCAGTGGCGTCGAGCAGTTTGAACAGGGTCGCCTTTTCCGTGTGATCGGGACAGGCCGGATAGCCCGGTGCCGGGCGGATGCCCTGGTATTGCTCGCGGATCAGATCCTCGTTGCTCAGGTTTTCGGATTTGGCATAGGCCCAGAATTCCCGGCGCACCCGCTGGTGCATGTGTTCGGCAAAGGCCTCGGCCAGGCGGTCGGCCAGGGCTTCCAGCAGGATGGCCGAATAGTCGTCGTGGTCGGCCTTGAACCGGGCGATTTTGGTTTCGATGCCAAGCCCCGTTGTCACGGCAAAGCCGCCAATATAGTCGGCAACATCGGTTTCCTTGGGCGCGATGAAATCGGCCAGGCAGAAATTGGCCCGGCCGGAATTTTTCAGCATTTGCTGACGCAGGAAATGGACCGTGTCGGTAACGGCGGAACGGTCTTCGTCTGCATACAATTCCACATCATCATGGCCCGTCGAATTGGCCGGCCAGAAGCCGATCACGGCGTTGGCCGTCAGCCATTTTTCGGCGACGATTTTTTCCAGCATGGCCTTGGCATCGGCGAACAGATTGCGTGCTGCCTCGCCGACTTTTTCATCGTCCAGAATAGCCGGATAGACACCGGCCAATTCCCAGGTACGGAAGAACGGAGTCCAGTCGATGGTATCGACCAGGTCAGCCAGGTCATAATTTTCGAAGACGCGTGTGCCCAGGAATGTGGGCTTCGGCGGCTGTGTTTCCTGCCAGTCGATTAGGTACCGGGCCGCCCGCGCGGCATCGATGCCCTGCTGGCGTTTGGTTTTGTCCCGGTTGGCGTGACGGAACCGCACGTCGTCGTATTTTTCGGCAATTTCGGCCACATAGTCTTCGCGGCCCGTGTCGGACATCAAACTGGACATCACCCCGACGGCGCGTGAGGCATCGGTGACATAGAGGGTCGGGCCATCATAGCCCGGCGCGATTTTAACGGCGGTGTGCACTTCCGAGGTGGTCGCGCCGCCGATCAGCAAGGGAATGTTCATGCCATCGCGCTGCATTTCCAGCGCCACCGTGCACATTTCTTCCAAGGACGGAGTAATCAGCCCGGACAAGCCGATAATGTCGGCCTTTTCTTCTTTCGCCACTTCGAGAATTTTCGCATACGGCACCATGACGCCCAGGTCGATGACCTCGAAGTTATTGCATTGCAGGACCACGCCGACGATATTCTTGCCGATATCGTGGACATCCCCTTTGACCGTGGCCATGACGATTTTGGCCTTGGCCTTGATCTCGCCGCCGTCTTCTTTCTCGGCTTCGATGAAGGGCAGCAGATGGGCCACGGCCTGTTTCATGACCCTGGCCGATTTGACCACTTGCGGCAAAAACATCTGGCCCGACCCGAACAGATCGCCGACCACGTTCATGCCATCCATTAATGGCCCTTCGATGACATGGATCGGCCGGTCGGCGGAAACCCGCGCTTCTTCGGTGTCTTCGATAACATATTCGGTAATGCCCCGGACCAGGGCGTGGGTCAGCCGTTCGCCGATGGTTCCCTGCCGCCAGGATAGATCGACGACCGCCCCCTTGGCCGTAGACTGGTGCGCTTCATCGGCAATTTCGAGCATCCGTTCGGTGGCGTCTTCGCGGCGGTTGAGCACCACGTCTTCGACCCGGTC
>CBFDVE010000448.1:0-2082 GCA_965613205.1 uncultured Rhodospirillaceae bacterium | reverse complement strand
GGCCGCTCCGGCCCGCCGCGAACCGCACCCGCCCCGACTCCGGGGTCGTCCACCCGCCCGGAGGCGGGCGGACTCGATGCGCTACCGGTCACGGCGCTGCACGGCGTGGGTCCGCGTGTCGCCGAGCGGCTCGACCGGCTCGGGGAACAGGATCAGACTCCGGCCGAGGACGGCGATGGCCGGACCGAAACTGCCGAACACACCATTGATGCCCAGCGCCGTTCCCCGGTTGACCGCATGGCGCACCAGCCAGGCGATGCCGACCGGATGATAGATGGAAGAAAACAAGCCGGTGACGGCCAGTGCCAGACCAATCATCAACGGGGTCGATGCCATACCGGTCAGCATCATGCCGGCACCGGTGCCCAGAAAAAACACGCTCATCATGCCAGTCGAACTCCACTTGTCGCCGAACCAGCCGGCCAGCGGGGCGGCCACGCCGAACAGGATATTGCCGACCACGATCAGCGAGATCACATCGCCGTGGCTGAGCGACAGATCGTCCTCCAGGCTCAGGGCGACGACATAAAAGATCGGTGCGAACAAATGGGAACAGGAATGCCCGACACAGGAGAATGTCAGCGACAGACGCGCCGAAAGGGTTTCAGATCGAACCATGATCAGGTCGATCTTTGCAATCGGCTGTCGATGATGATTTCCTTGGACGGGCCGGTGACAAACCAGTTGACGTTCCAGATATCGCCGCTTTCGACGGAAAACGTCCCCCGGTAGGTATCTTCCTCGCCTTCGTAAACGACCTTGTGCAACCCGGTAGACAAATCCAGCGGGTGGAATATTCCGCCCCCGGCGAAATGGACCTGGGCCAGATGGGGGGCCCCCTTGCGATCGGGAAATTTGTAGTGGAAGGTCCTGTCGATATCCTCCCGGTGATCGCCGAGAACGAGTTCACCCCGCTCCCGATATATCAGATCGTCCCCGTCGCCGGGGGTGATCTCGACTTTGCCGCGCAAAACACCCGGCATGTTCATGGGCAGATCATTCAAGGTGCGGTACAGGCTCCAGTTTCCCTGCAAAAAGGAATACAGGTCATCGACCGGCCAGGTTTTGGTTTTTGCAATATGGATCATGTGACCGGCCGCCCCGCCCCAGCAGATTGATTCCTGCGGCAATACTATAGATTTAGGAGGTTTATTCCGACTATTAATACGGAGGTTGGCAATTTCTGAGAAAGGCCAGATTGGTGAAGGTAACGGTTTCCGTACACGGGCGATGGCACGCCTTTGAACTGGCCAACGGCCTGCACAAACGGGGCCTGCTTGACAGCCTGATCACGACCTACCCGGCCTTCGCCGCGCGTAAATTTCTTGATACGGGGATTCGGTTGCAGACACGGCCCTGGCTGGAACTGCGGCGCCGCCTGTACGACCGGTTTTCCCTCGGCACCAGGCCCGATACATATATCGCCAAATCCTTCGCCAAATTTCTGGCCAGGAATATGAAGGGGGACAGCGATATTTTCGTCGGCTGGTCCTCGGCCCCGCTGGAGGCCATCGGCCCGGCCCAGACCGCCGGGATGAAAGTGGTGATCGAACGGGGATCGAGCCACATTGGCCACCAAAGTGATGTTCTGGCCCGTGCTTACGAACAAATCGGCCTGCCCCACACAGCGACCGACCCGGAAATCATCGACCGGGAATTGGCCGAATACGATCTGGCCGACGCCATCGCCGTACCCAGCCGGTTCGCCGCCAGCGCCATATCTTCTCCAAGCCCGAATTTTCCCGGAATATAACCATAAATTCGCCCACAAACCCTGACGTTCCTGGAAGCCCTGCATTAGCCATCGCGAATAACACAGCAAATGCTGCGAAGACTGGCATTTTGTTAACCACTCCACCATACGCCGATATTTCACGACTATGCATGCGATCATATAAAACACCCACACACAGAAACATCGCAGCAGAAATAAAACCATGCGATATCATTTGCACGATACCGCCTTCTACCGCCAGCGCTGCCCCTTTAATAATGGCATCTGCCTCGGTTGCACCCGCTTTAATGTTAACCTGCATCACCGCAAATATGACAAAAAACCCAAGTGTCACAAAACCCATATGG
>CBFDVE010000447.1:0-2087 GCA_965613205.1 uncultured Rhodospirillaceae bacterium | reverse complement strand
TTTTTTTTATTCCCCAAGAGTCCATTACTTTTTTCTTTGGAAAATGTGGAAAACTATCACGATGTTCAAGTTTCGTTTTAAAATTTTTATTAAAAAGTTTACTATTTAGTCTTTCTATTCTATTTAACTTATTTCTATCACCAAATAACATTCTTTGATTATAACATCTAAAATAAAATTTAAAAAATTTTTATATGAAAATAAAAAAATCTAAGTGTGTTATTACTTATCAATCTACAACTACTTTAGAGGCAGGATTACTCAATATCCCAGTGTTGTTGCCTTATTTTGTACCAATGGGAAAAAGGCCCAAAGAAATGCCATTAGATGGCTATCCTCATTTAAAAAATTTGTTTAATAACTATCCTAAAGAATATTTTATTACATCAGAAGAAGAGATGCAAGAAGCACTTATTAAGTGTCGCCAAGACAAAATTAAGTCAGGAAAAATTTGCCGCCGTGTTTCATATCCCGGTCGGTACACTGCGCAATTGGGAGCAGGGGCGGCGTCGACCGGAGGGGCCGGCAATCGCTTTGTTGCACATCATCGATAAGGAACCGGAAACGGCCGTTCGGGCGTTGCATAGTTAATCACTGAAAATTGCGCCCCTTAGGTAATACGGATTGATCCGGATTGCCCAGTGCGCGCAAATGGTCGGTCAGGTCGGTCAGGTCCTGGGCGATCAGGTGGACCACGGATTGTTCGATCTGCAACCGGCCCCTGACCCCCAGAAAACGGGCGGACAGCACGGTTTTGCGGTTGGCTTCGAAAATTTTCGGCCAGATGATGACGTTGGCGATGCCGGTCTCGTCTTCCAGCGTGGCGAATATGACGCCGCTGGCGGTGCCCGGCCTTTGCCGCACCAGCACCAGTCCGGCGACGGAAACCCGTTTTCCCGAGGGCAAGTTAGCCAGATCAGAAGCGCAAACGTAACGGTCGGCCTGTAACCGGGGCCGGGCGAAGGACACCGGGTGGGCTTTCAGGGAAAGTTTCAGCGTGGCGTAGTCTTCGATCACATGTTCGCCCAAGGGCATGGTCGGCAGGGCGATTTCTTGCTCCCGCTGCAAGGTCTCCGTGCCCTGTCCCAGGGCATGGGCGTACAGGGGCAAATCTTCCAGCGATGTGCGGTTGGCGGTCGCCGCGCCCAGCCCCTGCACCGCCCACACCGCATCCCGGCGCTCCAGCCCGAGCGAGCGAAACCCATCGGCACGGGCCAGCAGTTCCAGGGCCGGGACGGTCAAACCCGAGCGGAAATAGAGATCACGGACGGAATCGTAGCCGCCGGTCCGGGCGCTTTCCAACAGGGCCGCGTCGGTCGCCCGGAACCCCTTGATCTGGCGAAAGCCCAGGCGCAGGGCGCAGGTTTTATCGGTGGCTTCAAGAGTGTGATCCCAGATGCTGAAGTTGATATCGACCGGGCGCACTATTCCGTCGTGATCGCGAAAATCACGCACGATAGAGCTGGCCGAATAAAACCCCATGGGCTGGGCGTTGAGCAGGGCGCAGGCGAAAACGTCCGGGTAATAACATTTAAGCCAGCTCGACACATAGGCGAGCAGGGCGAACGAGGCGGCGTGGCTTTCCGGGAAACCGTAATCGCTGAACCCTTCGATCTGCCGGAAGCATCTCTCAGTGAAATACGGCTCGTAGCCGTTGCCCAACATGCCATTGATGAAGCGGTCCCGGAAATCGCCAATCTGGCCGGTGCGCTTGAAGGTGGCCATGGCCCGGCGCAACTGGTCGGCCTCGCCGGGAGAAAATCCGGCGGCGACGATGGCGATTTTCATGGCCTGTTCCTGAAACAGCGGAATGCCCAGGGTCTTGCCCAGCACCTGGCGCAGTTCATCGGACGGGAAATTTACTTCCTCCAGGCCCTGACGGCGCTTCAGATAGGGATGCACCATGTCGCCCTGAATAGGCCCCGGCCTGACAATCGCCACCTCAATCACCAGATCATAGAACCGCTTCGGCTTGAGCCGCGGCAACATATTCATCTGCGCCCGGCTTTCAACCTGAAACACCCCGATAGCATCGGCCTTTTGCAGCATCTCGTAAGTTGCGCGATCATCCTGCGGCACGCTTGCCA
>CBFDVE010000446.1:0-2093 GCA_965613205.1 uncultured Rhodospirillaceae bacterium | reverse complement strand
GTTCATCAATGACTTGGTAGGAACTGATGGATTCCGCACCGGTGATCACGGCGACATTGGTTTGACCCAGGTCGGCGGCGATGGCGGCGGCCCTGGCCGATGCGCCCAGGCCAAACAGCCCCAGGCCGGGCACCAGGATCAACCGGGGCATGGCGTCCAGTTCCGTCTTCGGCGTTTCCTGGCCCTTGTTGTTGCGCCTGAAATAGGCGTGATAGGCTTTCTGGTAGGCGCTCAGAGCTTGTCGCGCCGCTTTTTCGAAACCCGCCAGATCACCGGCCACCGGGGCCGGAACAATCAGCGGTTTCTGTTTTGTCCGGATCACATGATCCGGGGTCGCCGTGCCCTGCTGGCTGTAGCGGGCCAGATCGCGGCCATCGACGAAGGCGCGGACCCTTTTGCCGGTGCGGAAATCCAGGATCATGCGCCGGGTGCCTTCTGCCATTAACCCCCGTAAAATGGGGGCCACTTCGGCAAGGCGAGCGATTTTCTGCGGCAATGTCACGCCGGTAAAGACGTTCCTGCGGCCTTTGGCCAGGCGTTTTTCGGCCAACGTGACCTTGTCGATCATGCGGTCGTAGGCCTGTCTGGCGCTGTCGCCGAAAGTGAAAATGCCGTGCTTGAACAAGATCAGGCCTGCCACATGGGGATCGGCCTGGTACACATCGAAGGCTTTTTTAGCCAGGGCAAAACCGGGCATGATGTAGGGCACATAGCCCATGGATTTGCCCCAGACCTTGCGACACAAGGCGTCCCCGCCCGGCTGGTCGGTCAGGGCGAGGACCGCGTTGGCGTGGGTGTGGTCGATGAATTTGTGGGGCAGGAAGGCGTGCAGCAGGGTTTCCACGGACGGATTGGGTGACGTACTGTCGAGCAAATTGGAGCGTTGCGCGTTGACCATGTCTTCGTCGCTTAAAGCACCCAGCGCGATCATTTGGCGCAGGTTATCCAGCCGCACGGCGGGCAGGCCCTGGGGCTCGATATCGCCCATGTCCCAGCCGCTGCCTTTGACACACAGCACGTCAATGGCCTGGCCCATGACATCTTTCAGCACCGTCTTGACCGATGTGTTGCCGCCCCCGTGCAGCACCAGGGCCGCATCGTTACCAAGCAGGCGCGAGGTATAGACCCTGAGCGCCCGGTCCCGGTTGACGCCCTGGCGTACGTAGCGGGCGACCATGGTATTGGCCTGTTTTTGCGACCACCGGTTTTTCATATGGAGGGCCTGTTAATCGTCATCATTGCCGCCGCCACCCATCATGGCCATTAATTGCGCTTCCATACGCGCCCGTTCGATGGCGATGGCATCGTCCATTTCATCAACCGGCGTTTCTTTTTTATCGGTGCCCATCATTTTTCGCAGCTTGTCTTCCAGCACCGAGCCATTGTCTTCGACCGTGTCGAACTTGACGGCGAAACCATCTTCGAATTCACGCACGATTTCGCCGGTCAGATCGCCGATTTTTTGCAGATGCAGGCTGACGAATTGTTCCGTCGTCATATCGACCAGGGAATGAATGGCGACACCGCTCAGTGATATATCAATGGTTTCGCCGGTCGCGCTTTCGCCATCGACATCGATCTGCACTTTTTTGTGCACCTTTTTGCGGGTAAACTTTCGCTTTTCCGTATAGTTTTCGTCGTTTTCGTCGCTCACAAAACATTCTCCGGGTAAAGGTTGGCCAGGCCGGCTTCGCAAGCAGGGGCCACGCCACGTTCGGTAATCAGCCCGGTAATCAGCCTGGCCGGGGTGACATCAAAAGCATAGTTGGCGGCCCCGCTGCCGTCCGGGCAAATGACAATGGTTTCCAGTTTCCCACCGGCGGTTTTACCGGTCAGGTGGGTCACCTCCGAGGGGTCGCGCTGTTCGATGGGAATATCGCGCACACCGTCTTTGAGAGTCCAGTCGATGGTCGGGCCGGGCAAGGCGACATAGAACGGCACGTTGTTGTCGTCGGCCGCCAGGGCCTTCAAATAAGTGCCGATCTTGTTCGCCACGTCGCCGTTCCTCGCGATCCGATCGGAGCCGACGACGACGAAGTCGATCTCGCCACGCTGAAAGAAATGCCCGGCCATCGAGTCCGTGATCACCTCGA
>CBFDVE010000445.1:0-2100 GCA_965613205.1 uncultured Rhodospirillaceae bacterium | reverse complement strand
CCAGCCGGTTTGAAAGACGCCTATGAGACGCTGTCTGCACCAGAAACAATTCTGGGGCCGCCCCATGTCCAGACCGAGGCCGAGTTCACAAAGTGGCGAATCCTCCACAAATTTGTCCATGATCATCCCTTTGAGCCCGACACCACGCTGCCGCGCGGCAAGCAATGGCGACAACTCTATTGCCATGTCGGGGAAACTCTCGGTGATCCGGATATACTGGCATGGATTTCCGAACAGGTGGAAATGGGCGTGGCCGTCCGCATGGCGGTCCTTCAGGCATTCGGGCAGCATCTGCAAAACCAATGAGCAAGACACCAAAGGGCAGCTTTGCGAAAGAGCATACGGAGATTGGCCTTGAGCCAGGCGACAAAATTGCCCTCATCAATGCGCGTTTGATCGACCCGGCCTCCGGGCGGGACGAGGCAGGCGGACTGATCATCGCCAATGGCAAAATCGCCGATCTCGGTCCGAAGCTCAGGCGCAATGCGCCCGACGGGCATGAGGTCATCGACTGCGGCGGGCATGTGCTGTGCCCGGGTCTCGTTGACATGTGGGTGCATTCGGGAGAGCCGGGCTTCGAGCACCGCGAAACTCTTGGCGGGGTGAGCCGCAGCGCCGCAGTTGGCGGGGTCACCACCCTGGTCTGCCGGCCCGACACCGACCCGGTGATCGACGATATGTCGGTGCTGGAATTCGTCGCCCGCCGGGCGCGCAAGCTGGGGCTGGCCAAAGTCTACCCCTACGGGGCCGTGACCAAGGGCCTGGATGGCATGGAGTTGGCCGAAATGGGCCTGCTGGCCGAGGCCGGGGCGCTGGCCTTCACCGATGGCATCAAACCGGTCGCCGACAGCCAGATATTGCGCCGGGCCCTAAGCTACGCCACCACGTTTGGGCTGATGATCATGCAGCACGCCGAAGATGTCTCGCTGGCCCGTGGCGGGGCCATGAATGCCGGAGAAACGGCGACCCGGCTGGGGCTTTCGGGAATTCCCAGGCAGGCCGAAGTGATCATGGTCGAACGGGATATCCACCTGGCCCGCATGACCGGCGGCAGGCTGCACTTCGGCCATCTATCAACGGGTCTGTCTATCGAGGCCGTGCGCCGGGCCAAGGCCGAAGGACTGGCCATAACGTGTGATACCGCACCGCCCTATTTCGCCCTTAATGAAACATCCATCGGCGACTACCGGACCTTCGCCAAACTGTCGCCGCCCCTGCGCGACGAGGAAGATCGCCAGGCCATTGTCGAAGGATTGAAAGACGGCACCATCGACGCCATCGCGTCCGATCACGCGCCACAAGACGAAGAATCAAAACGTTTGCCGTTCGCCGATGCCGCCGTCGGCGGGGTCGGGTTGGAAACCCTGCTGTCGATCACGCTGGAGCTTTACCACAATGGCCACATGAACCTGATCGACGCCTTGAAACTGGTCACCGTGGCCCCGGCCGACCTTCTGGGCCTGAACGCCGGACGCCTGAAAATCGGCGCACCGACGGATCTGGTCCTGATCGACCCGGACCGGGCCTGGAAGATCGATGCCGACCGCATGGTCAGCATGTCGAAAAATTCGCCGTTCGATGGCAGGCCGGTGCAAGGCCAGGTCCAACGCACCATCGTCGATGGCCGCACGGTCTATCAACGTGATGCCTGATGATCCGACCCTGATCGCGATCCTGGCCGCAGTGACCGGCTATCTGCTGGGGGCCGTGCCGTTCGGCCTGGTGTTGACCCGACTGGCCGGCATGGGTGATATCCGGGATATCGGGTCGGGCAATATAGGGGCGACAAATGTCCTGCGCACGGGCAACAAGGGACTGGCGATTGCCACCCTGGTGCTGGACGGCGGCAAGGGCGCGGCGGCGGCGTTGATCCTTGGCCAACTTGATCCTTTTGCCGGATTGATCGCCGGGGGCGGAGCCATTCTGGGTCATAATTTCCCGCTCTGGCTGAAATTCAAGGGCGGCAAGGGGGTGGCGACGACGCTCGGCGTGTTGCTGGCCGTTTCCTGGCCGACCGGGCTGGCGGCGTGTGCCACCTGGCTGGCCGTGGCGGCGCTGTTCCGCTATTCGTCGCTGGCCGCCCTGATCGCCCTGGCCGCT
>CBFDVE010000444.1:0-2108 GCA_965613205.1 uncultured Rhodospirillaceae bacterium | reverse complement strand
ATTGTCTTCTTGCAGGCGGGTAGCCCGTTCCTGATCATGGACCTTGTCGTCATCCCGGTCGGTGTATTCGGAACTGGCCAGCCTGCGGGCGGCACCGCGGGCCTGCAAATAGTCATCCCGGTCCGCGACCTCGGCAACCACATGGGTCAACACGGACATGGAGATGACCCGATTGCCGCCTTCCAGGCGAATACCGCGCACCCCGGTGGAAGAGCGGCTGTGAAAGACGCGCACGGCGGTGACCGGGAAACGAACACATTTGCCATCCCGGGTCGAGAGCAGGATATCGTCGTCTTCCGAACAGCTTTGTACGCCGATCAACTGATCGCCTTCGCCCAGCTTCATGGCGATCTTGCCATTGGCCCGGACGTTGGTGAAATCGGCCAGGGAATTGCGTCGGGCGCTGCCCGAAGCGGTGGCGAACATAACCGACAGATCGGCCCAGCTTTCTTCGTCTTCGGGCAAGGGCATCATGGTGGTGATGATCTCGCCTTCATCCAGAGGCAACAGATTGATCATCGCCTTGCCGAGCGATGTCGGCGATCCCAGGGGCAGCCTGTAGACCTTGAGCTTATAGACGATACCGGTCGAGGAGAAAAACAGCACCGGCGTGTGGGTGTTAACCACGAACACTTGCGTGACGAAATCCTCGCTCCGCGTGCTCATGCCGCTGCGCCCCTTGCCGCCGCGCTTTTGCGCCCGGTAGGTCGATAAGGGCACCCGCTTCATGTAGCCGGTGTTGGTCACCGTGACGACCATGTCTTCTCTGGCGATCAGGTCTTCCACATCGTGCTCAAACTCACTTTCCTCGATCACCGAGCGCCGCGGCGTGGCGAACTGCTGGCGCATGTCCAGCAGTTCTTCACGCATCACATTGAGCAGTAATTGCCGCGAGCCCAGCAGTTCCAGATGGCCCGATATTTCCCGTCCCAGTTCGGCCAGATCATCGGCAATCTTGTCCCGTTCCAGGCCGGTCAGGCGGTGCAGGCGCAATTCCAAAATGGCTTTCGCCTGTTCCGCAGACAACTGGTAATTGCCATCGACCACCTGCCGACCCGGTTCATCAAGCAGCTTGATCATGGGTTCGATATCGACCGCCGGCCAGGCCCGGTCGATCAGCCCCTGGCGCGCCGTGGCCGAATCCCTGGCGGCCCGGATCAGGCTGATAATTTCGTCGATATTGGCCACCGCGACGGCCAGGCCGACCAGAACGTGGGCCTTTTCCCGGGCTTTGCCCAATTCGTAGATAGTGCGGCGGCGAATCACCACTTCCCGGAAGGCCAGGAACGCCTGCAATATTTCCAGCAGGTTCATCAGCCTGGGTGTGCCGCCGTCCAGGGCCAGCATGTTGACGCCGAAACTGGTCTGTAAGGGCGTGAACCGGTACAACTGGGCCAGCACCACCTCGCCGATGGCATCGCGCTTCAGTTCGACCACCACCCGCACGCCGTCCCGGTCGGATTCGTCGCGCAGGTCAGAGATGCCTTCGATCCGCTTGTCGCGGACGCATTCGGCCATGTGTTCCAACATGCGCGATTTGTTGACCTGATAGGGTATTTCGGTGATGACAATGGCCAGCCGGTCCTTGCGGATTTCTTCGATGGTCGCCCGGCTGCGCATAACCACCGAGCCGCGCCCGGTGCGCAGGGCCGAGAGCAAGCCCTGACGGCCAAGGATGATCGCCCCGGTCGGGAAATCCGGCCCCTGAACATGATTTTCGATCAGGTTATCGACGGTTAAAGTCGGGTCATCAATCAGCGCGCAACAGGCATCGATGATCTCGCCCAGGTTATGGGGTGGAATGTTGGTCGCCATGCCGACCGCGATGCCGCCGGCCCCATTAACCAGCAAATTCGGAAACTGGGCCGGCAATACGGTCGGTTCGCTTTCCGACTCGTCATAGTTGGGCTGAAAATCGACCGTGTCCTTGCCGATATCTTCGATCAGGGCGTGCGCCGATTTGGCCATGCGGGCTTCCGTATACCGCATGGCGGCGGCCCGGTCGCCATCCATCGAACCGAAGTTGCCCTGGCCGTCGATCAGCGGCAGACGTAAGGAGAAATCCTGGGCCATGCGGACCATGGCGTCGTAGATCGACTGATCGCCAT
>CBFDVE010000443.1:0-2111 GCA_965613205.1 uncultured Rhodospirillaceae bacterium | reverse complement strand
CCCCTCGACGCCAAGACCGCCACCCTGGCGCGGATCGGCCTGATGATGAGCGGCCAGAAGACCGAGGCGGCTTAATGCGTCTGGAACCGCGCCAATCGACGCCCTTGTGGATGGCCCTGTCGGCTCCGGTCCTGGCCGTGCTGGTGGCGCTTGTCCTGTGTGCCGGATTTATTCTGTGGGCCGGGGAACCGGTGTTCAATGCCTATGGGCTTCTGATCAAAGGGGCCGTCGGCAGCCGCTTCGCCCTGACCGAAACCCTGACCCGGGCGACCCCCATGATCCTGACCGGCCTGGCCGCCGCCATCGCCTTCCGGGCCAAGTTGTGGAACATCGGCGGCGAAGGGCAGTTCTATATGGGGGCGTTGGCGGCGACCTGGCTGGGCTCGGGTATGGTGGTGCTGCCGCCCTGGCTGATGGTGCCGTTTTTGCTGGTCTCCGGGGCCCTGGCCGGGGGCGGGCTGTTGCTGGTCTCGGCGATCCTTAAAAACAAGTTGAAGGTGGACGAAGTGGTGACCACCTTGTTGTTGAATTTCGTCGTCCTGCTGTTCGTCAACTTCCTGCTGGAAGGCCCTTTGAAAGATCCCATGTCGATGGGCTGGCCCCAGTCGGCACCGATTATCGATGATGGAATTTTGCCGGTGATCGCCGCTAAAAGCCGGTTGCACTTAGGCTTTGTCGTCGCCGTTATCGCCGCCGTTATGGCCTGGGTGATCATGCGATATACGGTGTGGGGTTATGAAATTCGCGCCGTTGGGTTCAACGCGGCGGCGGCGGTATTTTCCGGTATCGGCGTCAATCGCACCATTGTTCTGACGGCGCTGCTTAGCGGCGGCCTGGCCGGTATGGCCGGGGTCGGCGAAGTGGCCGGGACCAAAGGCTATCTTACGCTCGATCTGTCGCCGGGGTTCGGCTATGCAGGCATTGCGGTGGCCATGTTAGCCGCCCTGCATCCGCTGGCGGTGATTGCCTCGGCGCTGTTTCTGGCCGGAATATACGTGGGCGCGGATTCCATGAGCCGGGCGATCAACGTGCCAACCTACATCGCCGATTTGATTGTCGCCACCTGTGTGCTGTCGGTGCTGGTCGGGGTCATTCTGACCCGTTACCGGCTGAGGTGGAAATAATGGACGTTTTTGAAATCCTTCTGACTGCCGGTTTCTGGGCCGCCACCCTGCGCATCGCCACGCCGCTGATTTTCGGCACCCTGGGTGAATTGATCTGCGAACGGGCCGGGGTGTTGAACCTGGGCATCGAAGGGATCATGACCATGGGGGCCATGGCCGGCTGGATGTGGGTCTACATGGGCGGAGATCTGACCTCGGGTGTTCTGTTCGCCGCCTTCATCGGCGCCATGTTCGGGCTGCTGCACAGTATTTTCGCGGTCTACCTGGGCCTGTCGCAGCATGTGGCCGGGATCGGCATCACCATGCTGGCCTCGTCGATGTCCTATTTTGTCTTTCGCATGTTACTGCCCAACGCGACCACGCCGCCGAAAATCCAGGCGTTTGAATACTATCCCATTCCGCTGCTGTCGGACCTGCCATTGGTCGGCGAGCCCCTGTTTACCCAGTCGCCCATGACCTATGCCGCCTTCGTGGTGGTGGTTGTGGTCTGGTATGGGCTGTACAAGACACCGCTCGGTCTGGCCGTGCGCATGGTCGGCGAGAACCCGCTGGCCGCCGAGGCGCAGGGCATCAACGTGCTGGCGGTGCGCACCGGCGCGGTCATGGTGGGCAGCGCCCTGATGGCGGTGGGCGGCGCCTTCCTCACCATGTCGGCCTTCGATGCCTTCTACTTCGGGATGATCAACGGGCGGGGCTGGATCGCCATCGCGCTGGTGATCTTCGCCACCTGGCATCCCGGCAAGGCGCTGTTCGGCGCGCTGCTGTTCGCCGGGATCGACGCCTGGCAGGTGCGCGTGCAGCAGTTGCCAGGGGTCAATATTCCCTATCAGTTTTTCCTGATGGCGCCCTATGTGTTGTCGATCCTGGCGATGATTATTGTCTCGCGCAAGGCGCTCTATCCGAAAGCCTTGCTGGTGCCATTCCGGCGCGGGGAGAGGACATAAAATGCTCGACCTGATCTTGCGAAACGCCGTGACCCCGGACGGC
>CBFDVE010000442.1:0-2114 GCA_965613205.1 uncultured Rhodospirillaceae bacterium | reverse complement strand
TGGCCGACAGCTATGGCCATACCATCTACCTGGGCGAGCGGGAATGTTCGATTCAGCGCCGCCATCAGAAGGTGATCGAAGAAGCCCCGAGCCCGTTTATCGATGATCAAACCCGTCGCGCCATGGGCGAGCAGGCGGTCGCCCTGGCCAGGGCGGTCAAATATGTGTCCGCCGGTACGGTTGAATTTATCGTCGATAGCAAACGCAATTTCTATTTCCTGGAAATGAACACCCGTTTGCAGGTCGAACATCCGGTGACGGAAAAAATCACCGGCCTGGACCTGGTCGAATGGATGATCCGCATCGCGGCTGGGCAAAAACTGACGATCAAACAGCAAGATGTGCGCCTGACAGGCTGGGCCATGGAATGCCGGGTTTACGCCGAAGACCCTTCGCGCAAGTTCCTGCCGTCCATCGGTCGTTTGGTGCGCTATCAGCCACCGG
The DNA here is from genome assembly GCA_965613205.1 of uncultured Rhodospirillaceae bacterium. Lineage (GTDB taxonomy): Bacteria > Pseudomonadota > Alphaproteobacteria > Rhodospirillales > JABHCV01 > CAZZKE01. The sequence goes on along the minus strand of CBFDVE010000442.1, from coordinate 1,670 downwards.
TCGAAAGTGATGTGGTGCGAATCGATTCGGGCGTCTGCGAAGGCGGCGACATTTCCATGTATTACGATCCCATGATCGCCAAGCTGGTCACTTACGGGGCCGACCGGGATGAAGCCATCGCGCTGATGCGTCAGGCGCTGGACGAATATTATATTCGCGGCGTGTCCCACAACATCGCTTTTTTGGCCTCGGTCATGGCTCACCCGCGTTTTGGCACCGGTAATTTAACGACCAATTTCATTGCCGAAGAATATGGCGACAGCTTCGACCCCGGCCAGGCCGACCATGATGATCCGGCCCTGCTGGTGGCCCTGGCGGCTGCCATCCACCGGGCCTACGAAGATCGCGCCGCCGCCATCAGTGGCCAGATTAGCGGTCACACTCGCCAGGTCAGCGATGACTGGGTGGTTATTGTCGGTGGATCATCGACCCCGGTGTCTGTGCTGCCGGTGCCGGGCGGCTATAATATTACGCTCGACAAACAATCCATCGCCATTCGCACCGACTGGCAATTGGGCCAGCCCCTGATGCACGCCACCATGGATGATTATGCCATCTGCCTGCAAGTCGAACGCAACGAAGTGGGCTACCGCCTGTATCATTCCGGCGTGCGCGCCGATGTTCAGGTGCTCAGCTCCGTTCATGCCGACCTGTACGCCCTGATGCCGGAAAAAATTGCCGCCGATACGTCCAAAATCCTGCTTTCCCCGATGCCTGGATTATTGGTCTCCCTGGCCGTGGCCGAGGGCGACGATGTCAAAGGCGGCCAGCAACTGGCGGTCATCGAGGCCATGAAAATGGAAAACGTGTTGCGGGCGGAAATCGACGGTGTGGTCAAATCGGTCAACGTGCAACCGGGCGACAGCCTGACCCTGGATCAGGCGATTTTGGAATTCAGATAAGTGTCCTTCGGCAGCCATGAAATGATCGTCCGGGTGGCCTTCCGGGGTGCCTTCGACCCCGACATTCTGCATATCTGGATCACCGATCAGGCCGACCGCATCGGTGTCAACGGCTGGTCCAAGGAGTGGCAGCAACTGGGTTTCGTCGAAGCCCTGTTCGCCGGCAGCGCCAGTAATGTGATGGAAATCATCCGCATCGTCAGCGAAGGCCGCCAGGCCCAGGGGATCGGCGACTTAAGCGAACGCCCGGTTTCCGGCGACGAGCCCGTGTGGCTCGGCTTTCACCACCTGCCGCCCGTATGACATCCCTTGAAGTCATTGTCAGCGGGCGGGTCCAGGGCGTCTGGTATCGGGGCTGGACGGTCGATCAGGCGCACCGTTTGGGGGTTAATGGCAGCGTCAGGAATTTGCCCGACGGTACGGTTCAGGTGATCGTTTGCGGCCCCTCGGACAAGGTCGATGCCCTGCTCGATCTGCTCTGGCAGGGGCCACCTCTGGCCCAGGTTTCAGATGTTCGTTCTATTCCGACCGAAGCGCCAACGGCACCGGGATTTCATCAGGTGTGATGCCGAAAACCTGGCTGAAGCTGGCTTTCAGGGCCGCGTCCAGATCGCCCATGGCAATATCCAGTCCCAGATCGGCCAGGGAGGTGACGCCAAAATCGGTCTGGCCGCAGGGCACGATGCCCTCGAAATGGTTCAGGTCGGGGTCTCCGTTGATGGCAATGCCGTGATAACTGACCCACCGCCGTACCCGCACGCCGATGGC
>CBFDVE010000441.1:0-2139 GCA_965613205.1 uncultured Rhodospirillaceae bacterium | reverse complement strand
CCGGGCTGCACTTCGCCGATGTGGAAAAGCTGCTGGAAGTGCTGCAAGCCCTGGTCGATACGGGCAACACGGTGATCGTCATCGAACACAACCTGGAAGTCATCAAAACCGCCGACTGGATTATCGATTTAGGCCCCGGCGGCGGCTCGAAAGGCGGCAAGATCGTCGCCACCGGCACGCCGGAAGACGTGGCCGCGACAAAAGGCAGCTACACCGGCCAATACCTGAAGCCCTACCTTAAAAAAGCCCGCCGGAAAGCGGCCAGAAAGCGGGCTTAGCACCGCAAGTTCCCCGCCCCGGATTATGGGTGGTTCTTGAACTAAAACGAGTTATGTGCGCACCTGTACAATCCTCATAAAAACGGCCACCACCATAAAAAAACCATGCGCACCCTGATTTCCATCGCCAACTTGACGAAAACATATGCCAGCGGTCTGACCGCCCTGAAGAACGTCGATCTAGATATTTATGATGGCGAGATTCTGGCCCTGCTGGGTCCTAACGGGGCCGGCAAGACGACCCTGATCAGCATCATTTGCGGCATTGTCAATGGCAGCGGCGGATCGGTCACGGTCGATGGCCATGACATTGTCCGCGACTACAAGGTGACCCGCGCCATGATCGGCCTGGTGCCCCAGGAATTGACCACGGACGCGTTTGAATCGGTCTGGAACACGGTCACCTTCAGCCGCGGCTTGTTCGGCCGCAAAGCCAATCCCGGCCACATCGAAAAAGTGCTGAAGGATTTGTCTCTGTGGGACAAGAAGGATAGCAAAGTGATCGAATTGTCCGGCGGCATGAAGCGCCGCCTGATGATCGCCAAGGCGCTGTCCCACGAACCAAGAATTCTGTTTCTGGATGAACCCACCGCCGGAGTCGATGTCACCCTGCGCAAGGACATGTGGCGGCTGATCAACGAGCTTCGGGATTCCGGTGTAACCATCATCCTGACCACCCACTATATCGATGAAGCCGAAGAAATTGCCGACCGGGTCGGCATTATCAACCACGGGGAAATCATCGTCGTTGAGCGGAAAAAAGAGCTCATGGCGAAAATGGGCAGGAAGCAATTAACCCTGGAGCTGCTGCACGGATTGACCACCATCCCGGATCAATTGCAGCCCTATAACCTGCAATTGTCCGATAATGGCCAGCAGTTGATCTATACCTATGACACCCAGGCCGAGCGCACCGGCATCACCACTCTGCTCGGCGCCCTGTACGATGCAGGCGTCAAATTCAGGGATCTGAGCACCACGCAAAGTTCGCTCGAAGATATTTTTGTCACTCTGGTGAAAGAAGGCCCATGAACATTTACGCGATCAAAGCCATTTACCGGTTTGAAATGGCCCGCACGGGGCGCACCCTGTTTCAAAGCATTGTCTCGCCGGTGTTGTCGACGTCGCTTTATTTCGTCGTCTTCGGCTCGGCCATTGGCTCCCGCATATCGGAAATCGACGGCGTCGCCTATGGCTCGTTCATCGTCCCTGGGTTGATCATGCTGTCCCTGCTCACACAAAGCGTCGCCAACGCCTCGTTCGGCATTTACTTCCCCAAGTTCACCGGCACCATCTACGAATTGTTGTCGGCCCCCGTGTCCTACGTGGAAATTCTGCTCGGCTATGTCGGTGCGGCGGCGACCAAATCGATCATGGTCGGCCTGATTATTCTGGCCACGGCCAGCCTGATCGTGCCGATCCAGATCGCCCACCCGGTGTGGATGATACTGTTTCTGGTGCTGACCGCCCTGACTTTCAGCCTGTTTGGCTTTATCATCGGCATCTGGGCCGATAATTTCGAGAAATTACAGGTTATTCCGCTGCTGGTCGTGACCCCGCTGGTGTTCCTGGGCGGCAGCTTTTATTCCATTGAAATGCTGCCGCCGTTCTGGCGCAGCATCACCCTGTTCAATCCGGTGCTGTATCTGGTCAGTGGTTTCCGCTGGAGTTTTTTTGAAAACGCCGATGTCAGTGTGCAGTGGAGCCTGACCATGATCGTGCTGTTCCTGGCGCTCTGCCTGGCCACCATCTGGTGGATGTTCAAGACCGGCTATCAGATTAAACAGTAGACCCCAGGGCCTGTGGACAATTAACGAATTATCAACCTGAACTGTGATTCAAGATTCCTTTTGAGGGGTTT
>CBFDVE010000440.1:0-2166 GCA_965613205.1 uncultured Rhodospirillaceae bacterium | reverse complement strand
TTGTGGTCAATGCTGAAGCACCGACGGAATTTTCCGCCTCTGTCGACGCCAAAGTGGCCGGCAAATGCGACGAAGCACCGATGATCATGGGCGGCGAAGATTTCGCCTACATGCTGAACGCGCGCCCCGGCTCGTTCATCTTCATCGGCAATGGCGTGGCCCAGCGGCACATATTCCTGATTGACCGCGACTTTTATCATCGCCGTATTGGCAAACGCCTTGGCCATTTTATCGTCGCGCCCGGCCTGCCAGTCGATCAACTGACCGACCGTGGTCACGCCATCGGGCAAAGATACGTTTTCATTGGCCCGACCGGCCATATCCCGGACCCAGGCGAAATACAGCAACTTCATTTACTAACCTCTGAAAAGGGCAGGAAATCGACTTGATCCCCCGGCTCAATATGGGTGCGGTCTTCATCCAGTTCAACCAGTCCCTGGGCCCAGACCATGGACGACAGCACCCCGGCCCCGGAAGATGAATATTTTTCCGCCCGCAAGACACCATCTTTGCCCCGCAGCAAACGACAACGCACCCATTCCCGGCGACCGGGTTTCTTGGAATACGTGAAGGCACTGGCGACAGAATAACAGGTCGGGGAAATGTCCCGCCCGCCGGCCAGCAAAGTGATCAGGGGCAGCGCCACCCGCATGAAGGTGACCATGGTCGCCACCGGGTTTCCCGGCAGGCCAATAAATACCGCATCGTCAATTTGCCCCAACGCCACCGGGCGGCCCGGTTTGATCGCCAGACGCCAGAAATGCAGCTTGCCCAGGCCAAGTACCGCCGTCCGCACATGATCTTCATCGCCGACGGAAACCCCGCCCGAGGTAATGATCAGGTCATGGCTGGCCGAGGCCGACTTCAAGGCTGACGAAATCGCAGTTTCGTCATCGGGCAGGATACCCAGATCATCGACGCTACAGCCCTGGTCCTGCAACATGGCCATGACCGTATAGCGATTGGCATCGAAGACACAGCCCAGAGGCGCTTGGTCAGACGGATCGCGGATTTCATCGCCGGTGGAAAACACCGCCGCCCGCAGGGGCTTGTAGACCGCAACCCGATCCAGCCCGACCGAGGCGATAACGCCCAAGTCCTGGGGCCGCAGCCGTTGTCCTGCCGCGACAACAACCGATCCTTGCTCGATATCTTCCCCGGCGAAGCGCCGGTTCGAGCCCCGCTTCAGGCCCGCCGGTAAAATCGCCTGGTCCCCGTCCACGGTCACATCTTCCTGCATGAACACCGTATCGGGGCCTTGGGGCATGGCCGCGCCGGTGAAAATACGGTAAGCCCGGCCGCGTTCGACGGCTTCTTGTAAAGGATGCCCGGCGGCGATGGTGCCGCCCAGGGGCAGCCGGGTGTCGCCGTCGGCGGCCAGATCATCGAAATGCACGGCATAGCCATCGACCGCCGAATTATCGTGCGGCGGCACGTTGCGCCCGGCGACGATATCTTCGGCCAGGAAACGGGACAGCGCATCGCTCAGGGCCACGGTTTCAACGTCGGCGATGGGTGACAGCCGCGCGGCCAGGTCTTCGAGCGCCTCATTCAACGGGGTCAGCGCCTCGCTGCCGACGAAGCAATCGTCCTTAAGCTGGGCCATGGGCTTGCCCCTTTTCAAGCTGGCAATGGACGACGATAAAATCGGCGATGGCGACCGGGTTGTTCAGGTCGATCAGCGGAATACCAAGCCCTGCCAGGGGCTGGTCGCTGGATATGGCGACGATGGTTTTATCATCATTACATATCAACGGCTTACCCGGGGCACCCCGGTTGATCTCCATCTTGTCGTGGCGATGACGCTTGAAGCCTTCGATCAGCAACAAATCGACCGGGGTCATGCGGGCGATCAACTCATCCATATCCGGTTCCGGCTCGTCCCGCAATTCGTGCATTAAAGCCCAGCGGGTCGAAGAGGTGATCAACACTTCCTGGGCCCCGGCCTTGCGGTGTTCATAGGAATCCTTGCCCGGAATATCCAGATCGACGCTGTGATGGGTGTGTTTCATGGTCGAGACCCGAAAGCCCCGCCCGATCAGTTCCGGCAGCAGCATTTTCAGCAAGGTGGTCTTGCCGCTGCCGCTCCGACCGACCATGCCGAAAATCTTCATTCCCTGTCCGCCGTATCATCCGGCTCGGCAATATGCTTGAGGCCTGATTTCA
>CBFDVE010000439.1:0-2166 GCA_965613205.1 uncultured Rhodospirillaceae bacterium | reverse complement strand
GTGGATCGAGCCGATAACATAATTGCCGATGTTGTGGTCCCGCTGGCGCAGCACCGTGGTTAAAGCGTCATTTTCGATCACCGCTTCCAGGCCGACCAGTCCGGCGTAGGGAATGATCGAATTGATGGCGGCGAAATCGCCCCGTTGTTTAAGCTTTTTGATGTCCTCGAGCATGGTTAACGCGGCACCGCCTGATCGATGGAAAATCCGGTCGAATTGAGCATGAACGTGGCCACGCAATGGGCCACCGGATGATCCCGGTCGCCCTGATGGACCAGGCCACGAACGAAGGCGACGCTGCTGGTGATCTTGTAACATTCGGCTTCGCCGAAGATCGCCTTGCCGATTTGGGCCGGCTTTAAGTAATCGATGCGCAGATCAAGCGTCGCCACGGCTGAGTCTGCCGGTACCGAGGCCGCCGCGGCCAATCCGGCCGTGGTATCGATCACGGTCGATATGACCGCGCCATGTAAAATTCCGGTTTTCGGATTGCCGATTAAACGGTCATCGTAGTCCAGCGCCATCACCGCCAGGCGTGGTTTCAGGGAAACAATCTTCAGGCCCAGCTCCCGGCAGTGGGGAATTCCTTCAAAGGCGGCGGTCAATTGTGCTAAGTGGGAGGGCTCGGAAATCGCGGGCATAGGGGCTAAAAATTTTCAGGCAATTTACAGGATCGGCGGAGTATACAGGTGCTTAACCCGGTTTGACCAACCAATCGCACACAGGGAACGGCAACAAAATGGCTGAGATGATCGATTTAGAGGCCGAAGATGGCCACAAACTGACCGCCTACCGGGCCGACCCGGACGGCCCGGCCAGGGGCGGGCTGGTGGTTATTCAGGAAATATTCGGGGTTAATTCCCATATTCGCGATGTCTGCGACCGATTTGCCGCGTCCGGGTACAGCGCCATCGCCCCGGCGGTGTTTGATCGTCTGCAAAAAGGGATCGAGCTGGAATATACCGAACAGGGTGTCGCCGCCGGTCGCGACCTGATCGAACAATTGGGCTGGGATGACGCTTTGAAAGACATCTGGGCGGCGGCCCTGGCCCTGGATCCGAACGGCAAGGCCGGAGTGGTCGGATACTGCTGGGGCGGCTCCGTGGCCTGGTTGGCCGCCTGTCGATTGAACATCGCCGCCGCCGTCGGTTACTACGGGCGCCAGATTCCAGAATTCGTCGATGAAAAGCCGGGCGTTCCGGTGATGTTGCATTTTGGCGAAAATGATCCGCTGATTCCCCTTGAAGGCGTCGAGACAGTGCGCGCCGCTCATCCCCAAGTGCCCATTTTCACCTATCCCGCCGGGCACGGGTTCACCTGCGATCAAAGGGCCGATTTTCATGCCGAGAGTTCGCGCCGGGCGCTCGTTCATACGATGGATTTTTTCGCCGAAAACCTGACTTGAAGGATACGGCGTAACCTGAAAAAATAGGCTTTGGAAGGATTTTTATATGGCTGGGTCAACAGGCTCTCCGGTGATCGGGGTTATCGGGGGTAGCGGTGTTTACGATATCGACGGGCTGGAAAACACTCGTTGGGAACGAGTGCAATCGCCCTTTGGCGAGGCCTCCGATGAGCTGTTTTTCGGCCAGTTGGATGGCCAGCAAATGGTCTTCTTGCCGCGCCACGGTCGCGGCCACAAAATTCCCCCGTCCGAGCTTAATTACCGGGCCAATATCGATGTTCTGAAACGGTCCGGGGTCACGGAAATTTTGTCGATCAGCGCTTGTGGGTCCCTGAAAGGGGAATTGCCGCCGGGTCATTTCGTTATTATCGACCAGTTCATCGACCGCACGTTCGCGCGCACAAAAAGCTTTTTCGGCACCGGCCTGGTCGCCCATGTGGGCATGGGCCATCCGGTCTGCGGGCGCCTCGGTGACGCCATTGAACAGGCGATCAGGGAATTAGGCGTTCCCTACCAGCGCGGCGGCACGTATATGACCATGGAAGGCCCGCAATTTTCCACCCTGGCGGAATCCGAACTGTACCGGTCCTGGGGCTGCGATGTCATTGGCATGACCAATATGCCGGAAGCCAAACTGGCCCGCGAAGCCGAGATGTGTTACGCCACCATCGCCATGGTCACGGATTTCGATTGCTGGCATCCGGACCACGACCACGTCACCGTGGACGCCATCATCAAGGTATTGCTGGACAACGCGGACA
>CBFDVE010000438.1:0-2171 GCA_965613205.1 uncultured Rhodospirillaceae bacterium | reverse complement strand
TAACTGACCGGCGTTGAGGAAAAAAGTGTCCGGCTTGACCGGCAGGTAAGGCACGCTTTCAGACGCCGTGCCGGAAGATATGTTGAGCCTGGCGGCATAGTATTCGGCAATCAGATCGAGTCTGGCGTCCATCGCCTGTTGCCACTGGTAATCGAGAACCACCGGGGTTTTGGGCAGGTAGTCGAACAGGGTCTCCAGCTTTTTGTAAAACAGTGGCAGCCAGTGTTCCATGCCGATATAGCGCTGGCCCGAGGTGACCGCCTGATACAGCATGTCTTCATCGCCGACCGCCCCGAACGCCTTGCGATATGCCGTGCGGAAGCGTTCCTGGGCGTGCTCATCGAGTGGTACTTCGTTAACCGGTTTCAGGGCCATATGGTCAAGCTTGCCGGTGGATCGCTGATCCATACAGTCAAATGTGCGGATGGCGTCCAGATCGTCGCCGAAGAAATCCAGCCGCACGGCCTGATCGGCCCCGGAAGGGAAAATATCGACGATACCGCCGCGGATGGCGAACTCGCCGGGTTCCATCACCGTATCTGACCGCCCGTAGCCATTGGTGATGAGAAAATCGATCAGGGTCGATTGTCGCACCGTCTCGCCGACCCGCACGCTCAGGGTCGCATTTTCGAAGGCCGAACGCGGCGGGATACGCTGCAACAAGGCCGAAACGGTGCCCAAAATCACCCGGCATTCGTCGGTCGGTTGCAGGAGCCGGGTCAGGGTGTCAATGCGCCGGCCAAGGATTTCCGAGTGGGGCGAGGCCCGGTCATAGGGCAGGCAATCCCAGGCCGGAAATTCCAGCCGCCGGACCTGGGGGGCGAAGAAATTGAGCGCCTGGGCGATGCGGTCCAGGTGCACATCATCGCGCGCGACGAACAGGATTTGGCCGTGGGCCTGCGCCAGTTTGGCGATGATGATGGCATCGTAGCCACCGGGTACGCCGCCCATGTCCAGGGCCTGGCGATTGATCAGTTTTATATCGTTGAGTGTCACGGGTTCGCTACAGATTGTTGATCGATTTTATCATTGAAATTATGTCACCGTTCTGGTCTTCGGGCGGGGTTTCCTTGCCGGTGATCCAGTTCAGAATATCGATATCGTTTTGCCCCATCAGGTGTTCGAACCCGGCCAGTTGGGCGTCGTCCAGTTGGTCGATGTAATGGTCGGCGAAACGGCCCAGCAGCAGGTCGTTTTCCTTCATGCCACAATGATGACTTCGAAACAGCAGGCGTTTACGTTGGCGATCCAAAATTTTGGCTCCATATGATTTCGCACTGTATAGTCGGTTCCTTGAGTGATGTCAGCATCCGAGATGGACCGCCATGCGCCCTGCTTCCCTGAATTCCGCCTTTAAGCCGGTGACCGACCTGAAAGGCGTCGGCCCGAGGATCGCCAAGGGCATGGAATCTCTGGCCGGGCCGCATCTTGTCGATCTGTTCTGGCATCTGCCCAGCGGTATTATCGATCGTCGTTATGCGCCAAAAATCGCCGAGGCCATCTCTGAGAGTATTGCCACCATCACCGTCACCGTTGATCGTCACATCAAGCCTGGTAACAAGCGCCTGCCTTACAAGGTCCTGTGTTCCGATGATAGCGGCACGTTGGCGTTGGTATTCTTTCATGGCCACGAAGACTATTTGCGCAAAAACCTGCCCGAAGGCGAAATTCGGGTGGTCAGCGGCAAGGTTGAGCTGTTCGGCAAGGAATTGCAAATGACCCATCCCGATCACATGGGCACTCTAGCCGACCTGGACCAATTGATGTCGGTCGAACCGGTTTATCCCCTGACCGCCGGAATTTCGCAAAAGGTTCTCGGCAAGGCCGTGCGCGCAGCCTTGCTCGCGGCCCCCGAACTGGCTGAATGGCTTGATGGCGCTTTTGTCAAATCGAGAAACTGGAGCGCCTGGCGGGCGGCCCTTGTCGCCGCCCACGGGCCGCAAGATATTGCCGATCTGGAGCCCCAGACCCCGGCCCGGCAGCGTCTGGCCTATGACGAATTGCTGGCCAATCAACTGGCCCTGTCGTTGATGCGCCTGCATATGCATGGGGCCACGGGCCGGGGCATTCGCGGTAATGGGATCTTGCGTGAAAAAGTACGGAACGCCCTGCCCTTTTCCCTGACCCCATCACAGGAAACGTCAATTGTTGAAATAACCGACGACATGGCC
>CBFDVE010000437.1:0-2178 GCA_965613205.1 uncultured Rhodospirillaceae bacterium | reverse complement strand
CGGCGGTTCATGCTCTGACCGGCTTACCGTTTGAAATTCACTGGATCGATACCGAACGTAACCGCTTTCCGGACCGGATTCCCGAAGACGTCTTTCAAATAATTACCGAGACGCCTGAATCAATCCCGCTGAATGCCCGCGCCGGGGCTTTCCATATCGTCATGACGTTCTCCCATGGTATCGATTTCGAAACTTGCCGGGCCGTGCTGGCGACCGGGAATTTCGCTTATCTGGGTCTGATCGGGTCAAAGACGAAACGGGCCAGATTCGTCACACGCCTGCGTGACGCCGGTGTTGGCGATATCCGGATCAATCAATTGCACTGCCCGATCGGGTTAGCCGGACTGGCCGGCAAGGAACCGGCGGTGATCGCCGTATCATTGGCCGCCGATTTACTGGTACGATTGAAACAAGACGGGCGCTGCCAAGTGGGCGACCTGGACCTAAGGGAGGGGGTGGCATCATGAGTGAAACGCCGTTGCTTGAGCTATCGGGAATCACCAAACGGTTTCCCGGCGTGATCGCCAATGATGGCGTTGGTTTCGCCATTGCCCCCGGCGAAGTCCACGCCCTGCTCGGCGAAAATGGGGCCGGTAAATCGACTTTGGTTAAGATGATCTACGGGGTCATGCGTCCCGATGATGGCTCCATGACGTTTGAAGGCAGCCCCTATGCCCCGGCTAAACCGTCCGATGCCAGGGCGCAGGGCGTCGGCATGGTGTTTCAGCATTTCTCCCTGTTCGAAGCCCTGACGGTGGCCAACAACATCGCCCTTGGCATGAACAAGGAAGCGGTTAGCGACGACCTGGACCAGCAGATTATCGATGTTTCAAATTCCTACGGCCTGCCGCTCGACCCGACCCGGTATGTGGGGTCGTTGTCGGTCGGCGAGCGCCAGCGCATCGAAATCATCCGCTGTCTGTTACAAAATCCAAAATTGCTGATCATGGACGAACCGACCTCGGTGTTGACCCCGCAGGAAGTCGAAATTCTGTTCGAGACCCTGACCAAGCTGTCTTCGGAAGGCTGTTCGATTCTCTATATTTCCCACAAGCTGGAAGAAATTCGGGCGCTCTGCGACAAGGCCACCGTGTTGCGCGGCGGCAAAGTGGTCGATAGTTGCGACCCCCGTCAGGAAACCGCCAAGAGCCTGGCCGAAATGATGATTGGCACCGCTCTCGCCATGCCGGTGCCGACGGATTCAGAAATGGGCGAGGCGCGGCTGGTGGTCAAGGGCCTGAGTATGGCCAGCGACGATCCCTTCGGTGTCGACCTGCACGATATTTCAGTGACTGTTCATGCCGGTGAAATTCTCGGCATCGCCGGGGTCGCCGGTAACGGTCAGGTTGAATTGATGGAAGTGTTGATTGGCGAACGCACCACCGACGCCCACATCATTACCATAGATGGCGCTGCCATCGGCGGCGACGGACCAACCGAACGGCGCGGGCGGGGCATGTGTTCGGTGCCCGAAGAACGCCTGGGCCATGGCGCGGTGCCGGAAATGTCGCTGTGGGAAAACACCATATTATCGGCCCGAACCCGCAAGGGCATGATGAGCAACGGAATTCTCGACCTGTCCATCGCCCACAGCTTTGCCGATGAAATTGTCGATAAGTTCAATGTCAAGACCGCCGGGATCGAACACAATGCGGCCAGCCTGTCGGGCGGTAATTTGCAGAAATTCATCGTCGGGCGGGAAATCCTGCAAACTCCGACCGTGCTGATCATCCTGCAACCGACCTGGGGGGTCGATGCGGCGGCGGCGGCCGATATTCACCGGGCCTTGCAGGAACTGGCGCGGGGCGGGACGGCCATTCTGGTGATATCCCAGGACCTCGACGAATTGATGGCCATATCAACCCGGTTCGCCGTGATTGCCGAAGGTCGCCTGTCGAAACCACAGCAGACCGGTTCGCTTTCCATTGAAGAAATCGGTCTTCTAATGGGTGGCATCCATCATGGTGGCGAGCGGGAGGCGAGCGCATGATCAGGCTGGAACCGCGCAAGGAAACATCCAGGGCGTTGTTGTATGTGACGCCGGTCATGGCCGTGGTGATGACCATTCTGGCCGGAATGTTGCTGTTTATTTTTCTCGGCAAGGACCCGTTCCAGGCGATTTACATCATCTTTGTCGAACCCCTGACAGACAGCTATCTGATCGCCGAAATGATCGTT
>CBFDVE010000436.1:0-2198 GCA_965613205.1 uncultured Rhodospirillaceae bacterium | reverse complement strand
GGAATACAACTGGTTAAGGTTAAATGGTCGATAATCTTGTCTGCCCGGCCATATTATTAGGGCGCTTTGTGCAAGGAAAATGACGATGCCTGAGGTTCGAATTTATCAGCCGACGAAATCGGCCATGCAGTCCGGTCGCGGCAAGGTCGGCACCTGGGTGCTGGAATACGCCCCCCAATCGCCGCAACGGGCCGATCCTTTAATGGGCTGGATCGGATCGCAGGGGACCCTCAGGCAAGTTAAAATGAAGTTCGACAGCCGCGACGAAGCGGTGGCATTTGCTAAAAAGAATGAGCTTTCCTACAGCGTCAAGGAACCCAAAACCCGGCGCATTGTGGGCAAGAACTATTCCGACAATTTCGCCTACGACCGCTTGAGATAAACCAGCGCCCATCCCGGCCCCGTAGCTCAACCGGATAGAGCGCGAGATTTCTAATCTCGAGGTTGCAGGTTCGAGTCCTGCCGGGGTCACCAATCAATTCAAGATCGTCTGCAAATCCGCAAAATGTGCCGACACCCCGATCGGACCGGGGTGCTTTGGGCTTAAATCCCAGCAACGAAAACAAAGCGCTAAACCGGCTGAACTCGGGCCTCGGCGCGATCAAACCCGCCGGCTTTCGTAAGGTTGTCGTCAGGTTGCCAATGTATAAACAAAGTCACATTTCGGGAGGGCAAAGAGAAATTTCGGGTCTTTTCGATTTTCAATCTGTTTGCGGGCATATTCGTCCTCGATGTTTGGTCTATTCAAGTAGGAGCGTGGAATGAAATTTTTCGGTATTTTGATCTTGACCGGTTTGGTTTTTCTGGTGGCGCCGAATATCAGTAAAGCGGCCGTGATTAATTTCTCCAGCAACTATGAAACGGTGACCCTTCCCGGCGGTTCCAACCCGTTCAGCCTTGATAGTGAAACCGGGCTGGTGGCGGGGACAACTGATATTAAGGCCTATATCGGTGTCGAACCGAATGACCTGATCGGTGGCCTGAGTATCACTGGCGATGCAATTATCACGTTTACCTACCTTGGCATGGAAGCCGGTTTCCAGAACAAGTTCTTCTATAACGATGGCACAACCAATAACGAACTGTTCGAGACCAGAACTGTGTCCGGTGGCGCAGGGTCGGCGAGTGGACCGGGCAATTCCCAAACCTTCAGCTATGTCGATACTGGCGATTTCTTGTCATTCAGTTTCTGGAGCGGTAAAACCTTCATATCGGATCCAACCCCCAATCAGGATATCTTCGTCGAAAATGGCTCGATCGATCCCGCATATTCGATCGGCTTCTCGCTTATCGATCCGCTGTCGGCCGTTATTTTGTTCGGCGATGGTTGGGGTGATTCAGATTTCGATGACATGGCGGTTCTGCTGACTGTCGAATCCGTGCCCTCCGTGGTGCCGCTGCCTCCTTCGGCGATGCTGTTTGGCACGGCTCTGATGGGTCTCGGCGCCCTTCGCCGACGGCGTCAAAAATCCGCCAGCGTCGAGGCGTCGTAACCGGGTCATGATGGAAATAATTTAGCCCGACAAACGGGTCGCCGGGAGACAAATACTTATTTGTAAAGCTGGTCGGGGTCAATTTCCGGATCGGCGATGACCGTAGACTGACCATTTCTGAGCGCATTGAAAAAGCAATTGCGCCGACCCGTATGGCAGGCGACACCCTGTTGTTCGACCTGCATCAAGACGGTGTCGGCGTCGCAATCCCAGCGGAATTCGACCAGCATTTGAATTTGCCCGGAAGATTCCCCCTTGCGCCACAATTTGCCCCGCGACCTGGAAAAGTAGCACACCCGGCCTGTCGTCAGGGTCTCGGCCAAAGACTCGGCGTTCATCCAGGCCATCATCAGCACTTCGCCGCTACCCTGTTGCTGGGCGATGGCCGGGACATACCCATCGGCGTTGAATTTTATCGTTTCGACAACGGCCTCGATGGTCTGTGGCGATGGTTCTGTATAGGTCAAGATCGACGCTCCCGCAGCTTGGTGGATAGACCTTTATCAAATAAGGCATTTCCCCTAAATTACAAAATAGTCTGACAGTGCAGGGCCTTCGATAGATGAGCAACAATACAGAGGCGAATGATAAACGCCGCCACCAGAGAGTCGCCGACCCCGATATCAGCCTGAACATCGGCGGCAAGGCCTATCGGTCGATCAACTGGAGCCTGGGCGGCATTCTGGTCGATAATTATGAAGGTGA
>CBFDVE010000435.1:0-2209 GCA_965613205.1 uncultured Rhodospirillaceae bacterium | reverse complement strand
CATGCCTGGGGCCGGCTAGCGGATCTACCGGCTTTGATTTTTTCCCGCTGGCGGCCTTCGCCGGAACATCTTGCCGGTGATGACGGCTGGCTGGTGCGCCGCGCCGCCGAACGCGAAGGCGGCACTGCCCAGGGGGCAATGATCGGCTGGCAACAAAAATGTCAGCGTCGCTGGCTGGCCGAAAGCAAACCCCGCATGGTTGTCTGGCCATGGGAAAATCATTCCTGGGAACGGGATTTTGTCCGCGCGGCACGCGCGGCGGGTGTTCGCACCATCGGCTATCAGCATTCAGTTATCGGCAACCAAATGCTGAATTACGGGCTTGGCTCCAATCCTGATGGACTGGCTTCGATCCCCGATCTGGTTCTGTGCAGCGGTCCGGCAACGCGGCACCGGCTGCTGAAATGGGGGATACCGGAAGAACGGCTTGAAGTCGGCGGGGCGTTGCGCTTTCCCGAAATCAGGCCGCTTCGGCCCGACCCGGAAGGAGCCGTCTTCATGGCCTTGCCGTTCGACGGCGAAACGGCGCGGCAAATGATCGCCGCCGCCGGCAAGTTGACCGGCACGGGATTTCGTTTTCTGGTAAAAGATCATCCCATGTCACCTTACCGGTTCACCCCCGTAAAAGGCGTTGAACGCACCGACCGGCCATTATCTGAACATCGAGGTGTGCGCGCCGTCCTTTACGCGGCGACCACCGTCGGACTGGAATCGGCGCTGGCCGGTCTGCCGACCGTGCGCTTCCGGCCCGAGGGTCGATTGGCGGTTAATATTCTACCCGATGGCATCGACCTGCCGGTCGCTGACACCGAAAATCTGGGTCGGGTGCTACTCGAATGTACGCCGCCCGAAATTGACCGTGACCGGGCATTCTCGCCCGCCGACGCGGAATTCTGGAAAAGGACTTTGGTAAATGGCTGATCCGCTTCGCAATCCACTGAAGACCCGGCTGGCCCATGGCAAAACGTGTATCGGTGCCTGGCTGACCAGCGGCTCTTCGATTTACGCCGAGGCCATGGCCAGTCTCGGTTTCGACTGGCTGTGCATCGATTTGGAGCACGGCTCGACCGATATTAGCCAGGTCGAGGCGGTATTTCAGGCGGTTGAACGACACGGTGTTTCAGCCATGGCTCGCATCGCTAGCCTGGACGGCGATCTGGCCCGGCGGTTGCTGGATCTGGGTGCCGCCGGGATCATCGTCGCCGCCGTGGAAGACGCCGGGGCATTCGAAAGTTTCGCCCGTTTTTGCCGGTACGCACCCGACGGCCATCGCGGCGTCGGCCTGTCGCGTTGCAATAAGTGGGGCGATGAGTTCGATCACTACAAACAGGACTTCCTTCCCGTACTGGTCCCCATGATCGAAACTCGGCGCGGCGTCGATGCCGCCCAAAACCTGGCCGCCCTGGCCATCGTCGACGCCCTGTTTTTGGGTCCCTATGACCTGTCGTCCGATCTTGGCTGCATCGGCGATTTCGAAGCCCCGGACTTTATCGCCGCCGTCGACACCGTGCGTCAGGCCTGCGCGGGCAAGGCGTTCGGCTTTCATCAGGTCAAGCCGGATATGGACGAACTTCGAACCCGGATCGCGGAAGGCTTCACCCTGCTGGCCTACGGCACCGATGTCATCGCCATGCGGCACGCGCTCGGCGGCGTTCGGCAGATCGGTGAAAACGGAAAATGACCAAACCGGTTTGTATCATCCCGGCCCGTATGGGCTCCAGCCGTTTCCCCGGCAAGCCGCTGGAACCGATGCTCGGCCTGCCGCTGGTGCTTCATGTTTATGAACGCTGCCGGCTATATACGGGATTTTCCGAAGTTCTCATCGCCACCTGTGAACGCCACGGTGCGCTTGCGGTTATGACGGCCAATACCCACGACCGCTGTACCGACCGGGTTCAGGAAGCGGTCGAAGCGCGCTATCCACATATGGCCGAAGACGCCGTCGTCGTCATGGTCCAGGGTGACGAGGTGCTGGTCTCGCCACAGATGATTTCCGATGTCCTCGATGCTCAGGCAAATTCCGGCGCGCCGGTGGTCAATCTTGGTTCCCGCCTGACCGGAACCGAAGACCACGGCGACCCCAACACGGTCAAGGTTGTGGCCGCGCCCGATGGCCGGGCGCTGTGTTTTTCCCGCGCCCCCATACCGTCCCGGTCGCGCAGCAACAACGTTCCCATGTATCAGCAAACGGGCATTATGGCGTTCACCT
>CBFDVE010000434.1:0-2218 GCA_965613205.1 uncultured Rhodospirillaceae bacterium | reverse complement strand
AAACGCAAGCTGAAATTACCGGGCCGCAGCGGCCTGGTGGAAGAACTTGTCAGTGCCGCCGAAAACGGCCGGAAATGGCTGTTCGGGTCGGCCTGCGATGTCCTGTTATGGGGCCAGACGGCGGGTCCACAAGAAGACATGACCATCCGCTTTTTATGCGCCGCCGCCGATGCCGACCGACAGGCCGGCAGTTTCGGCCTGGGCGACAATCTGGAACTGGCGACAAACTACGACGGCAATCTGGAAAAACTGATTTTCGCCGCCGCCGTTGCCGCCGTGGCTCCACGCAAGCCCGATCAGGCGCGGGAAGAGCTGGCGCGAATACTCAACAACGCCACCGACAGCCTGCTGCCCTTTGTCGATGCCCCGCCGCCGGGGCTGGAGAAAAAACGTCTGGTTTCGTTCATGACCTGTCTCGGCACCATTTTCGCGGCGTTGTGGCGGGTCGGAGGCGACGGTACACGCCTGGACCGGGCGATCAAGGCCTACCGGGTGGTGCTGGCCCAGGATCACGGAGAGAGCGACCCGCTGGGATTGGCCCTGACCCAAAATCATATGGCGTCTTCCTTGCAGGCGTTATCCAAGCGCGACAAAAAGCCCGAACCCCTGAAATTCGCGGTCGAGTGCTACCGCAGTATTATCGGGGCCCTGGGGGCCAACACCCACGCCAACGACTGGGCCCTGGCCCATATCCACATGGGTGATGTTCTGGTCAGCCTGTCGGAATATTCCGATCAGGATACTTGCTTGAAAAGGGCCAGCATCGCCTATCAAAGCGCGCTGAAAATTTTTACCCGGCAATCCATGCCAGGCCCGTGGGCTCAGTTGATGAACCAGTTGGGAATTACTCTAATGACGTTAAGCGAAACCACGGAAGGCAACCGGTCGCTGGATCAGGCGGCTTCGTGCTTCCGCCAGGCATTGGAAGTCAGGCGTCGGGATGTGGCCCCCTTGTTGTGGGCGCAAACGGCCAACAATCTGGGCGCGGTAACGTTTTCCATATACCGGCACAGCAGCAACGCAGGCCTGCTCAACGAAGCCGCCTCGTGCTTCGAAGGGGCGGCCGAAGTTTATTCCGAACATGGCCGCGCCAACACCGCCCGCATCGCCAACAACAACCTGGAACGAATTCGCCAGTTGCAGACGGAAGTGGGTTAGCGGTTCTGCCGGTTTTCGATCAGGTCATCGACCACGCCGGGGTCGGCCAGGGTCGAGGTGTCGCCCAGGTTTGAATAGTCATTTCCGCCGATTTTGCGCAGGATGCGGCGCATGATCTTGCCGGACCGGGTTTTCGGCAATCCCGGCGCCCATTGCAGCCAGTCGGGCGAAGCAATAGGTCCGATTTCCTGGCGCACCCACTGGACCAGTTCTTTTTTCAGATCATCGCCAGGCTCGACACCGGCGTTCAGGGTGACATAGGCGTAAATGCCCTGCCCTTTAATATCGTGCGGGGCACCGACCACGGCGGCCTCGGCCACATCATGGTGGGCGACCAGGGCGCTTTCCACTTCGGCGGTACCCATGCGATGGCCCGATACGTTGATCACGTCATCGACCCGGCCGGTGATCCAGTAATAGCCGTCTTCATCGCGGCGACAGCCATCGCCGGTGAAATACTTGCCGGGGTAGTCGGAAAAATAGGTCTGCACGAAGCGTTCGTGATCGCCGTAAATCGAGCGCATCTGGCCCGGCCAGGAATCGGCGATGCACAAATTGCCCGACACCGCCCCTTCCAGCACGCCGCCGTCGCTATCGACCAATTGTGGCTGAATACCGAAGAACGGCCGGGTCGCCGAGCCCGGTTTCAGCGCCGTGGCGCCGGGCAGGGGGGTGATCATGATGCCGCCGGTTTCGGTTTGCCACCAGGTATCGACAATGGGGCAGCGGCCTTCGCCGACCACGTCATTGTACCATTTCCAGGCTTCCGGGTTGATCGGCTCACCTACCGTGCCGAGCAGACGCAGGGATTTGCGCGAGGTTTTTTGCACCGGCCCGTCGCCATGGCGCATCAGCGCCCGGATGGCGGTCGGCGCGGTGTAGAAGATATTGACCTTGTGCTTGTCGCAGACCTGCCAGAAGCGCGACGCATCGGGATAATTGGGCACGCCTTCGAACATCACCGTCACCGCCCCGTTGGCCAGCGGCCCATAGACGATATAGCTATGCCCGGTGACCCAGCCGACGTCGGCGGTGCACCAGTAAACGTCGCCGTCGTGAT
>CBFDVE010000433.1:0-2227 GCA_965613205.1 uncultured Rhodospirillaceae bacterium | reverse complement strand
CACCAGGGCGATCACGAACAACAACAGCATACTCGCCAGTTGCGCCGCGCCGGCGACGTTATTCATGTTCAGCCACACATCGTAGATGCCAAGGGTAAAAGTACTGACGGCGAAAAAGTCGACAGTACCGAAGTCGTTCAAGGTCTCCATCAGCACCAGCGATACGCCGATGACAATGGCCGGGCGGGCCAGCGGCAGGGCCACCGAAAAGAAACTTCCGACCGGGCCGCGTCCAAGCACCCGGCTGGCTTCCAGAACACAGATCGATTGTTCCATGAAGGCGGCGCGAGAGAGCAGATAGACATAGGGATAAAGCACCAGGGTCATCATCGAAATCGCGCCACCGAGGGATCGAATTTCCGGGAACCAGTAGTCCCGCGCCGAGGCCCAGCCAAAGGTTTGCCGTAACAACACCTGTATCGGCCCGGCGTATTCGAAAATGTCGGTATAGACATAGGCGATCACGTAGGCCGGCATGGCCATGGGCAGCAGCAAGGCCCATTGCAATATGGCCTGGCCCGGAAACCGGCACATCGACACCAGCCAGGCGGTGCCGACGCCAATGACCAGGGTGCCCAGGCCGACACCGGTCATCAGCAACAATGTGGTGCTGATGTAGAGCGGCAACACAGTCGATGTCAGGTGAGCCCAGATATTATCGGACGGGGTCATGGCCACAAACAAAACGGCGAGTATGGGCAGGGTGACAACCCCGGTGATCAGCACCGTGCCCAGGGTCCAGCCATTGAGCCAGGTGCGTGAGTTATTTATCGCCGTTGTCGGTTTTGCCAGCGTGCTCATTTAGTTGTCAAACCGGACCCGATCCATGATCCTGGTCGCCAGGGTCCGTTGCGCCGCCACGTCGGACAAGAAGACCTTGTCGGCCTTGAATGACCCCCACGAGGCGACCAGGGGGTGCAGGGCGACACCGGATTTGACCGGATATTCAAAATTGCCCTCGGCATAAAGTTTCTGGGCCCGGTCGCCGACCAGAAATTCGATCAACTTCAGGGCTCCGGCCTTGTTGGACGAACTTTTGGTCACCCCGGCACCGCTGATGTTGATATGGGTGCCGCGACCCTGCTGGTTGGGGAAAATAATCCGCACGCTGTCGGCCCATTTTTTCTGCTCCGGGTTTTTTTCGTTGGTCGCCATTTTGCCCATGTAATAGGTGTTGCCGAGCGCCACATCGCATTGCCCCTGATAGATCGCCCTGACCTGGCCCCGGTCATTGCCCTGGGGTTTGCGGGCCAGATTGTCTTTGACCCCTTTGGCCCAGGCTTCGGCGGCAGCCTCGCCCTTGGCGACAATGATCGAAGCCAACAGCGACACGTTATAGGCATGTTTGCCCGAGCGGACACAGACCCGGCCTTTCATGTACGGTTTGGCCAGATCTTCATAGGTCTTGACCTCATCCGGCTTGACCCTGACCTTGTCGGCGAAAATAACCCGCGCCCTTGTGGTCAGGCCATACCACAGGCCGTCCGGGTGGCGCAGATGGGCCGGGATGGTGGCTTGCAGCAGGGCAGAGTTGGTTGGTGCCAACAAGCCGGCCTGAACCAGATTGTTCAGATTGCCGATGTCCGATGTCAGCACCAGGTCGACCGGGCTGTTGGCCCCTTCCGCCCGCAGCCGTTCCAACATGCCCTTTTTCAAATAGACCATGTTGACTTTAATACCGGTCTCATCGGTGAAGGCATCAAGCAGGGGAGTCATCAGGAATGGCTGGCGCGAGGAATAAAGATTGATCTCGCCCGCAGATGCGTATTTTGTGCCGAAAATGATCAGGGTGCCAATCAGTAAAATTCCTGCATATTTTATATATTTCATTGGGTTGCCTTACTTATTAAAAGAGCTTTGAATTGCAAATGATAATTGTTATCAACTAGAATTTGATAAATAGGCAATTGAGGCTGACAAGTCAATGGAATTGTGGGGAACAGGGCAATGGGACGGCAGGGAAGAAGAGGAGATTGTATCTCGATCTAAAAAACGACATCATATCAATCACTAGGAGATCGATGGTTTGTTCTCTGTATCGCCGACTTTGTATCACTCGCCCCGCCCCCAAAGTCGACGCTGGTATTGAAGTCTGATCTAGGGATTGAGACGTCCGCTGTTAGGTCAGAAGCAGATATCATTCCGGGCCGGAAATTTGGTCTGCTTGTGATCCAGAGCGGACAATCATGCATTTTGGCAACGGGCCAGAGACAACCTCTGCGTTATC
>CBFDVE010000432.1:0-2229 GCA_965613205.1 uncultured Rhodospirillaceae bacterium | reverse complement strand
AAAAACCGAGGCCATGCCGAATCCGCCAACGACCAGCAATACCACTGTCGCGCTCGACGTGCCGACAACGGTGCGAAGCCCGTGCCGGGTGCCGTGGGCGAGCGAATTGGCAATGGTCAACGTGACAATCGGCCCCGGCATTAAAATCAGCAATGCGGTGGCCAGAACAAAGGCGATGTAAAGGTCCATATCAATCATGTATGGACTGTAAATAGGGTCACACAGAAAGGGAAGGGCGTCAGTTGCGACCGGTCAGCAGGCCTCGCGCAATAACATGAGCCTGAATTTCCGCCGCCCCTTCAAATATGTTGAGGATGCGGGCGTCGCACAGGACCCGCGAAATCGGGTATTCGAGCGCGTAGCCGTTGCCGCCATGTACTTGCAGGGAATTATCGGCGTTGGACCAGGCGACGCGGGCGGCCAGCAGTTTGGCCATGCCGGCTTCGATATCGCAGCGCCGGTCTGAATCTTTCTCTCGACCGGCGAAATAGGAAAGCTGGCGGGCGATCATGGTTTCCACCGCCATCCAGGCTATTTTTCCGGCGACCCTGGGAAAATCGTAGATCGGCTTGCCGAACTGGACGCGATCACGGGCATAGGTCAGGCCCAGTTCCATGGCCGACTGGGCGACGCCGACGGCGCGCGCCGCAGTCTGGATGCGGGCCGATTCAAATGTCGCCATTAATTGCTTGAAACCCTGACCTTCCTCACCGCCAAGCACGGCATCGGCCTTGACGGCGAAGCCATCGAAGCCGATTTCGTATTCTTTCATGCCCCGGTAGCCCAAGACCTCAATCTCGCCGCCGCTGATGCCGGTGGCCGGGAACGGATCGTCATCGGTGCCGCGCGGCTTTTCGGCCAGCAGCATGGACAGGCCCTTGTAGCCGGGCTCGTTTGGATCGGTGCGCACCAGCAGGGTCATCAGGTCGGAGCGGGCGGCATGGGTGATCCAGGTTTTGTTGCCGGTCACGGTGTAATGGTCGTTTTCCAGCACGGCGCGGGTTTTCAGGGACGCCAGGTCGGACCCTGTATTGGGTTCGGTAAAGACCGCCGTGGGCAGAATTTCGCCGGACGCGATCTTGGGTAGGTAATGTTGCTGTTGTGCTTCCGTGCCGCCCAGGCGGATCAGTTCGGCGGCGATTTCCGAGCGGGTGCCGAGCGAGCCGACGCCAATATAGCCGCGGGACAATTCCTCGGTGACCACGCACATGGCTGTTTTGCCGAGCCCCAGGCCGCCGAATTCTTCCGGTATGGTCAACCCGAAGACGCCCAATTCGGCCATTTGGTTGACAATTTCAATGGGGATCAGCTTGTCCTGCAAATGCCAGTCGTGGGCATCGGGCAAGACTTGTTCGTTGACGAAGCGGCGAAACTGGTCGCGGACCATTTCCAGCGTGTCATCATCCAGGCCAAGGTCGCCGAAGTAGCCGCTGTCGGCCCCCTCGCCGATCAATTTGGCGATGGCCATGCGCACGGCATTTGAATTGCCGTTTTCGATCAGGGCGCGAACATCGGCATTGAGGAACGAAAGAACATCATCGCCACCGATTCCCATATCGTGCAGGCGCACCACCTCGACCTGGGAAATGGCGATGCCGCCGTTCAACTGGGCCAGGTATTCCCCGAACGCCGCCTGCAACATCAATTGTTCCAGCTCGCCGAATTTCCCGGCGGCTTGCAGTCGCTGGCCCCAGCCCAGCATCTGGCGCAGGGCTTCGATATAAGTGGCGGCCCAGGATAACCCGTGGGCGGCAAACTGTTCCGCCTCGATCAGGGCCGGATCAATCTTGCCAGCGGGCGCGACCCGCCCCGAAACAGATTCCTTGATGCGACCGAGCAAGGTATCGGCAGAATTCTGAGCGCTTTCGCAGGTGGCGAGCAAGTTCGGGAGGACTGGGGTGGTGTCGGTCATATGGTTTTTCCTGGATTGATCATCATTGGTAAAGCACCCGCCGGAAATCGTCGAGGTCGAGACAGTGGAATCCTCTGCCTGACAGCCGGGCTCTTTGGCGGGCATCAAATACAGGGCTATATAGGGCTTTCTCAATATTCCAACTCGTAAATTTCTGACCTTCTTTGGTCGTTAGAAACCGCTCGATATGGAGATTGAAATTCGCCAGGCTACTTTTATGGGATGCGGCGTTTCGTTTGCACGAACCGAAGCGGACAATGTGGTCATCGTCATTGATGGCGACCATATCGATCTCAATATCGGAACCGTCAGCCTTG
>CBFDVE010000431.1:0-2239 GCA_965613205.1 uncultured Rhodospirillaceae bacterium | reverse complement strand
TTCAACCATCACCGCGCCAAAGATTCAAAATCCGCTGCCAAGCCCCTGGTTTCACCAATCACCGAGATCAAGGCAGTCGGCAAGGACGGCATCAGGTTCACCTTGTCGGGTGGCAACGCCGACTTCCCGTTCCTGATGTCCGACTATCACCTGGCGATCCTGCCTTCCAAGGATGGTAAGATCGACCCACTTGGCGGTGTCGGCACGGGCGCATTTTCGCTTGAAAATTTTGATCCGGGAATTAATACCAGGTTCAAGAAAAATCCCGATTACTGGAAATCGGACCGGGGCTACTTCGATAGTGCTGAAATCATCGTTATCGCCGATGTCGCGGCCCGTACCAACGCCCTGTCCACCGGTGCCACCATGGGCATGGATCGCTGCGATTTAAAGACCGTGCACCTGTTGAAGCGCAACAAGAACCTTGAGATTACCAAGAAAACCGGCACCCAGCATTACACCCTGCCCATGAACGCCAAGGTCGCGCCGTTCGACAATTACCATGTGCGTTTGGCGCTTAAATTCGCCATTGACCGCGAGGCTCTGGTCAAAACCATCCTGCGCGGCTATGGCTCGGTAGGCAATGATCATCCGATCGGCGCTTCGCAATTGTACTTCGCCAAGAATCTCGCGCAACGGACTTACGATCCCGACAAGGCCAGTTTCCATCTCAAGAAGGCCGGTATGAGTTCGCTGGATGTGACGTTATCGGCCGCCGACTCAGCCTTCGCGGGGGCCGTCGATGCGGCCGTTCTCTACAAGGAACACGCAGCCAAGGCGGGCATCAACATTACTGTCAATCGGGTGCCCAGTGACGGCTATTGGTCCAATGTCTGGATGAAACACCCCTGGGTCATGAGCTATTGGGGCGGTCGCCCGACCGAGGACTGGATGTTCTCGATCGCCTATGCTTCCGGTGCCGAATGGAACGAAAGTTTCTGGGAAAATGAGCGTTTCAACAAGCTGTTACTTACGGCCCGCTCTGAACTGGACACCGGCAAACGCCGGGAAATATATGCCGAAATGCAAGCAATTGCCAACGATGACGGGGCTTTCGTCATCCCCATGTTTGCATCCTATGTCGGCGCCCTGTCAAAGAAAGTGGGGCACAACAATATAGCGGCGAACTGGGACATGGACGGCTTGCGCTGCATGGAGCGTTGGTGGCTTGTCTGATTAGGTCGGGTTTAAGTTGCCATGCAAAAAATACTGAATATGGTGGCCCAGCGATTGGGGCTGGGTCTGCTTGTTCTGTTCGCCGTCTCGTTGATCATCTTTCTCGGTGTCGAAATGCTGCCCGGCGATCTGGCTCAGGCCATTCTCGGCCAGGCGGCGACCGAAGAAACCCTGGCCGCGTTCCGCAAAGAACTCAACCTCGACCTGCCCATGTATACCCGATACCTGGATTGGCTTTTCAATATTCTACAGGGTGATTTTGGAAAATCCCTGGCCAATGGCCGCGAAATATCGGAACTGATCGGCGTCCGGCTGGGCAATACCCTGTTTCTGGCCATGTTTGCCGCCATTATCGCCGTGCCGCTGTCTCTGACACTGGGTATTCTGGCGGCCATGTACAGGAATACATTGTATGACCGGATCATCAATATCGTCACCCTGTCGTCTATTTCATTCCCTGAATTTTTCATCGCCTATATCCTTATTTACTTCTTCTCCATAACCTTGGGCTGGTTGCCCAGCCTGTCGAACGTCACCCCCGAAACGCCTTTTGGGGAACGTATTTTCCTGTTGCTGTTACCGGCATTGACCCTGACTCTGGTCGTCGTCGCCCATATGATGCGGATGACCCGCGCCGCTATCATCAATCTGCTGGCCTCGCCTTATATCGAGATGGCCAACCTGAAAGGATTGTCCCGCTCGAGGGTCATTCTGAAACATGCCCTGCCCAACGCCTGGGCACCGATCATCAATGTCATCGTTATCAACCTTGCCTATCTGATCGTCGGCGTGGTCATCGTCGAGGTGGTTTTCGTCTATCCGGGCCTCGGCCAGTTGATCGTTGATTCCGTGCAAAAACGCGACATTCCGGTCGTTCAGGCCTGCTCCCTGATCTTCGCGGCGACTTATGTTTTGCTCAACCTGACCGCCGACATCCTGTCGATTCTGAGCAACCCGCGTCTCTTGCATCCAAGATAGGAAGAGGCGGGCGGCATGAATGATTTCGCAAAACTGCTGCGGTCGTCGCCTTGGAGTGCGCGCTTCGGCATGGCGGTAATTGCTT
>CBFDVE010000430.1:0-2325 GCA_965613205.1 uncultured Rhodospirillaceae bacterium | reverse complement strand
AGCGATGAAGACGAACAGCGCCTGAAAGCCTTCACCGCCCAGGTCGCCATCGGGCTGGAAAACGCCAAGCTGTTCGACGATGTGCAAACCATGAAGAACTACAACGAGAGCATGTTGGAAAGTATGACCAACGCCGTCATCACCACCGATGAAGTCGGCAAGATCATCACCTGCAACGCCGCCGGGCACAAAATTCTGAAGGTCGGCGACGATGAAATTCTCGGTAAACCGGCCGAAGATTTTTTTACCGGTGCCAATTCCTGGATTATCGAAAAATTGAAAAAGGTTGATGAGGAACTCGTTTCCGATTTGATCATGGACGCGGAAATGACCGTCGGTTCGCTGATCGCCGCCAATATGTTAAGCGGTCGCCTGCTCGGGCCGCTCAATCAACTGGTCTCTCAATGGCGTAATTTTTCCTCTTTCCGGCAATCGGTCACCCGCCTGGGTGAATTGTTTGCGCAGCCCGGCGAACGGCAAGTCAGTGAAATAGAGCTGGATAAACCAAAGGGCGAAATTGTCCTTGAAAACATCAGCTTCGCCTACGCCGAGGGCCTGCCCAAGGTGGTCGATAACATTCAGTATAAGTTCACCGGCGGCGGTGTCCATGCCATGGTCGGGCGCAACGGCAGCGGCAAATCGACACTGCTCAATCTTGTTCAGGGCCTTTATAAGCCCCAATCGGGCAGGGTGCTGCTGGATGGCGCCGATATTTCACAATTTTCAAGGCCGCAACTGGCGTCCTGGATGGGTTTTGTGCCCCAGCAATGCATTTTATTTACCGGCAACATCCGCGACAATATTACCCAGCGCTGCCCCAATGCGAGCGATGAGGAAATTCTGAAAGCGGCCAAAGACGCCGGCGTTCATCAGTTCATCATCGATATGCCCGATGGCTACGATACGGAAATCGGCGAGGCCGGCAGCCGTTTGTCGGGTGGCCAGCGGCAGCGCATCGCCATTGCCCGGGCGCTGCTTGGTGATCCGCCGATTATCCTGCTCGACGAACCATCGAGCAGTCTGGACCGTCAGGCCGAACACGAATTGCGTGCCACCCTGAGCGAAATCGGCAAGGACCGCTCGGTCATCATCGTCACCCACAGTCCTATTCTTTTGGCCGCCAGTAACGACCTGGCGGCACTCGATAGGGGCCGCATTGCGCTGGCCGGGCCATCGAAGGATATTCTGCCCCGGCTGTTCGGCAGTGGCCCGAAACCGGCGGCATCACAAAAAGCGGCGCAAAAACCGGACCAACCGGTGCGCAACGGCAAGCCCGCCGCCGCCGCTTCGACCGCGACACCTTCCCGGAAGGCGCCGCCGCCGCAGTCTGCACCGCCACGCCAGCCGGCACCGCAACAGGCCGCTCCCGCATCTCCCGCAGCATCTGCGCTCGAGGGGGATAAATCTTGAGCGAGACCAAACTGGACCTACTGCTGGTCAACTACAAAATGCCCGGATGGCGGCTGATGGCCTGGCCGGTAATGATCATGCTGGGATCTTTGTTGACCTGGTCCAACTACGCCATGCTTGATGAAGTGACCGTTTCGGAAGGCAAGGTCATTCCCATGGGCGATGTCAAAACGGTGCAGCATCTGGAAGGCGGCATCGTCACCCAAATTCGTGTTGCCGATGGCTCCCTGGTGCGCAAGGGCGAAGCCCTGATCCTGCTCGATCTGGCATCATCGGGCGTCAATCGCGAGGAATTGCAAGTTCGCCTGGACGGTGAAATCCTGCTGAAAGCGCGCCTGACGGCCGAGGCACAGGGCAAAAGGTCGATCAGTTTTCCGGGCGATGCGGCCAATCGTCGGCCCGAACAGGTGTTGGCCCAGAGCCAGAATTTCAAGGCCAGAATCCGTCAGTTGAGTTCGATGATGAATGTTTTGTCCCAGGCCGTGACCCAGCGCCGCCAGGAAGTCAAGGAACTGCCCGCCCGCCACGGGGCCATTGTCAACAATCTGAAGCTGGCCGAGGAAAGACTGCGGCTGTCGAAATCCCTGCTCAAAGATGGCCTGACATCAAAAATCGAACATTTACAGCTTCAAGCCGAAGTCGAAGCCATGGCTGGTGAAAGCAAGAGTTTGAAATCGTCCATATCACGGGCCAGATCAGCCATATCGGAAGCCCAGGCCAGGGTTGCCGAGGAACGGGACCGGTTCCGCAGCGAGGCCCGTCAGGAACTGGGCAAGACCGAGCAATCTATTGGCCGGGTCCGCGAGTTGCTGGCCTCGGCCGCCGAACAGGGCGCACGCGCCATGATCCGTAGCCCGATCGATGGCATTGTCCAGAATCTGGCCTACAACACCATCGGCGGCGTCGTGCGGCCCG
>CBFDVE010000429.1:0-2333 GCA_965613205.1 uncultured Rhodospirillaceae bacterium | reverse complement strand
ATCACTATCGCTAGACAATGAAAAACCGACGAGATTAACATTTGTGAAGGAAAATCCCGAAGTTTGCTCAAAATCGCTAAAGGCGACGAGCAATGTGCCAAGATTAAGCACATCTTCCATGTCTATCGGGCCCGAATTTTCTTCCCCGGACGGGTCAAAAGTCGCGAAGTAATCGGCAAACTCCGACCCGTTCGAGGCGAATATCTGCAGATCAAACGTAGGCCAAATTAAATTGCCATTTTTGCTAAAGGGGTTGAGGATTCCGCCGGACAGGGAAAAATGCGTGTTCGCGTCGTCCTGGGTCAGATCAAAGCCTGAACCATCGCCGATCCCGTAAGCCAAGCCAGCATCGAAAGATGTACTGGCGGAGAATTCCGCCACCCCGCCGCCGATAGTAATTGAATTACCGGTCCCCATGAACGCCGAACGCGAACCCAGAATGCCATCACCGGTTTGCGCACCGCCATTCAGCGCCGTTTTGAAGTCGTCGATGACGACGGGTCCTCCCAACGATATGGTGCTTGCCGCCTGCGCCGGCAGGGCCTGCGCCGTCCACAAAAAGGCGGCAACCGCCATCATAAAACTGAAATTCGCCGGTTTGAAATGCATTTTCTTACCCTTTACTTGCCCCTTACTTGTTACTCGACAAGTTCTTGACACCGCTCAATCGACGATTCGGTATTCACCGCTGACCGGATCAGTATCGCAAGTGAACCTTACAGGTTCCTGACAACCCGTAATATTTGTATTTCGGGGACACCAAAATAGCCATTTTCAGGGCTGATAGCCGGGCCCCCGGCTCACGCTGATGCGTGCCCGGGGACGACAGATTTTTTCTCATTAATGGCTTTAATTTATAGCGCTCAGCTTGCGTTCTTTCAGACGTTCCTGGTAGGCCGCCATAAAAGTCTGGAAATTTTCCACGTCGGCGACCTTGCCGGAGATGGAGCTATAATCGATAAGGCCCAGATTCTGGGTGCTGGCGATCAGCCGGAAGGCATCCCGGTAGGTCGTTTCATCCATCGCCGCGCCGTAATCGATGCGCATCCGGGCAATGCCCTGTTCGTTGCCGCTTAAAGTCATGGCGATGGCCAGGTTAAGCAGATATTCACCCTGCTGCTGATCGACCGGTTGTTTCGGCTTGGCGTTGGTTTCCTTGACCAGACGCTTCAGGGACTTCGCCGCCTGAGCCCAGTTTTTGTCCGACCAGTAGATTTCCGTGCGCAGCAATTCGGCATCGTGAGACTTATCATCATTCAGCAAAACCAGCGCTTCCTCGGTTTGTTCCAGGCCGATCAGGGCACGGGCCCGTAAATGCCGCCGTTGCACGATTAAATCTTCGGGCATTTCCTCGATTTCCGATTGATCCAGCGCATTGATCGCCTGGTCGTATTCGAGCGCCAGAATGTGCACCAGCGCCAACCGGGTGCCGACCCGCGCCTTTTCGATTCCTTCGAGCCGGAATTCGACCTGGGCCTGCAACAAGCCAGATGCCCGGTCGAGCAAATCGACATCGACCAGACGGTCGGCCAGCTTGCGGATCATTTCATCCCCTTTCTCGCCCGGCGGGGTCAGTTCCTTGAATTCTTCATAAAGCGCGATGGCGGTAATCGGTTGCAGTCTGTCGGCATCGTTATTCAGGTACAGCCCGGAAAACGCATCGGTCATCTGCTGGGTCACGTCCGCGGCCTCATCGTAGTCGCGGAAGTGGGTCGCCGCCTGGCGCAAGGTGCGCAGGCCATTGCGATAATCGGCAATGCCCAGGTACAGTTCACCGAGGCGCCTAAGCAAATTGAATTCCAGCTCGTCGCCACGCCAGGCGAAGCGCAATGTTTCAAGCTCCTGAATGGCTTCGAACGGGTCTATTTCGCCCAGCCGCAACAGAAGTTCGGTGCGCGCAATGGTCGCCCTGGCCCGGCTCGGCCGGTGCGGTCCTTCCTGCACGGCTTCCCATCTGGCGACCGCGCCGTCGAAATCGCCAGACAGTTCGAGCAATCGGCCTTCGATGAAATCCAGTTCACTGGCCTGGGCCGGGTTGGGATCGTTGGCCCGCATGGTTTCCAGAAAACTGATCGATTGCCTGATGTCGCCGATTTCCATGGCGGCCTCGGCGACCAGTGTGCCGAGGGGTATTTTCAGCGGTTTCGGATAGGGCCTGATGACCCCGCCCATGCGCCGCAAGTCCGGCGCCGCGCCGGCCATATCCCCTTCATAGGCCCGCAACACCGCCCGCCAGAACAGGCCTTCGTCGTTATCGTCGATGACGGCATTGTCCAGATTTTCGTGGGCATCATCGAACCGTCGCATCAGGGTGTTGACGGCACCACTGATGC
>CBFDVE010000428.1:0-2347 GCA_965613205.1 uncultured Rhodospirillaceae bacterium | reverse complement strand
AATCGCCATGACGATTTCCGGGGCGATGGCCGGCATGATTGCGGTCAATGAGGTTTTGGGGGTGCAAAACCGTCTGGTGATGGACTTTGTCTTTGGCTATGGGTTTGTCGGCATTGCCGTCGGGCTGATGGGGCGCAACCACCCGATAGGGATCGGGCTGGCCGCCATCCTGTTCGGCGCGCTTTATCAGGGCGGCCAGGAGCTGGCCTTTTCCATGCCGGCGGTCTCGCGTGAAATGATATTGGTCATTCAGGCGCTGGTTATTCTGTTTACCGGGGCCATGGAGGGGCTGTTCCGCGCACCGCTTGAAACCCTGTTCACCATCGTTGAGTTGGGCCGGAACCCGGACGCCGCCGATCAGATCGAGACCGTTGAGGCGGCGCTGACCCGATTGACGGACACCGGCGAAACACGTTCGACAGACCCAACAAGCCAGCTTAAAGCGGCCCTGGAAACGATTGAGGTGGCGTATGAGGGGACGGAGCCGCCGGGGGTATCGACCGGGCTGCTGGATTTAGATGACAAGCTGGGGCGGCTGCGGGACGGCGGCCTGTACGTGATTGCCGGGCGGCCCTCCATGGGCAAGACCGCGCTGGCCACCAACATCGCCTACAATGCCGCCTATTCCCATTATCAAACGGGAGGCAAGGAAGGCGCCGTGGTCGGTTTCTTTTCACTGGAAATGTCGTCCGAACAATTGGCCACCCGGATCATTTCGGAACAGACCGAGACGCCGTCCGACAGCATTCGCAAGGGCAAGATCACGACCCCGGAATTCGACCGTCTGGTCGCCATGAGCCAGACCCTGCACGACATTCCCATTTTCATCGACGATACCCCGGCCTTGACCGTCAGCGCCCTGCGCACCCGCGCCCGGCGTCTGAAACGTCAGCACGGCCTGAGCATGATCGTAGTCGATTATCTGCAACTGATATCGGGCAGTTCCAAGTCGCGCAACGATGGCCGTGTGCAGGAAGTGTCGGAGATCACCCGAGGTTTGAAAACACTGGCCAAGGAACTGGACGTGCCGGTGATCGCCCTGTCCCAGCTATCGCGCGCGGTCGAGCAACGGGAAGACAAGCGGCCGATGCTGTCGGATTTGCGTGAGTCGGGATCGATTGAGCAGGACGCCGATGTGGTCATGTTCATTTTCCGCGAAGAATATTATCTCGAACGCAAAGGCACAACCCAGCACGACAACGAAAGCAACGAGAAATACGCCGAGCGTCAGCGGCGCAACGATGATCGGCTGGAAAAAGTCCGTGGCCATGCGGAGATTATCGTCGCCAAACAGCGGCACGGCCCGGTCGGCACGGTGACCTTGCAGTTCACCGGCGAATTCACCCGTTTCGGTGACTTAGATACCTACCACCGGCAAAATTATTGACCACCGGCATCCTGACCATTGACTTAGGCGCGCTGGCCGCCAACTGGCGATTGCTCAGGGATCGCCTGAACGGGGCCGAATGCGCCGCCGCGATCAAGGCCGATGCCTATGGCCTGGGCGCGGACCGGGCGGTGATCGCCCTGCATTCCGCCGGTTGTCGCCATTTTTTCGTCGCCCTGCCCGGTGAAGGAATTTCCCTGCGCCGGAGCCTCGACGAACACGGACGGGATGCCGCCATCCATCTGCTGTGCGGCCCCGATCATGAAGACACTCTCGTGGCGTGCAGAGATCATCGCCTGACCCCGGTGCTGAATTCGCGGCAGGATTTAGACGCCTGGAGATCCTTCAGCCCGGCAGCGCCCGCCGACCTGCACATCGACACCGGTATGCGGCGCCTGGGCCTGGACCCGGACGATCTGGTGTCCATCCATGGCCTGAACATTTGCTATGTGATGAGCCACCTGGCCTGTGCCGATCAGGCCGATAGCCCGCTAAATCGCCGACAGCTCGATGATTTTGTCCGCATACGACAACATTATCCGGGCACCCTGGCCTCGTTCGCCAATTCTTCCGGGATATTTTTGGGCACCGACTATCATTTCGATCTGGCCCGTCCCGGGTCCGCCCTTTATGGCATTAATCCGACCCCGGCTTGCCTCAACCCCATGGCGCAAGTCATTAGATTACAAGGGAAAATCCTGCAAGTGCGGGCCGTTGACACCCCCCAGACCGTTGGCTATGGTGCGACCCACGCGATTCGGCGAAAGGGTCGCATCGCCACCGTCGGGATCGGCTACGGTGACGGTTATTTTCGCTCGCTGAGCAACAACGGTTGCGGCTACCTAGGATCGTACCGGGTGCCGCTGGTGGGACGGGTTTCCATGGACCTGATGACGTTTGATGTGACCGATGTTCCCGAAAATTTGGCCCGGCCGGAGGCCCTGATCGACCTGATCGGAC
>CBFDVE010000427.1:0-2370 GCA_965613205.1 uncultured Rhodospirillaceae bacterium | reverse complement strand
GATGGGGAGAGACCGTTATGGATCGCAAGGTAGCCAGCGACTTCGACCAGGAACTTCTGGATTTGTATGACCACTATGCCCATGGCCTGATCAATCGGCGGGGCTTTCTTGACCGGGCGGCGAAATTTGCCGTCGGCGGCGTCACGGCCACGGCCCTGCTTGACATATTGTCGCCAAAATACGCCCTGGCCAATCAGGTCGCCGAGGATGATCCCCGCATTAAAGGTGAGAGAATCGATTATTCATCGCCCCAGGGCTACGGCACCGTATCAGGCTATCTGGTGCGCCCGATCGGCGGCGGGACGCGCGGCGGCGTCGTTGTCATTCACGAAAACCGTGGCCTTAATCCCTACATTGCCGATGTCGCCAGGCGTGTTGCCATCGCCGGTTTTACCGCCCTCGCCCCCGATGGCTTAAGCCCGCTTGGCGGCTATCCGGGCACCGACGACGAAGGCCGGGCGATGCAAAGAACCCTGGACCGGGAAAAATTGACGGAAGATTTCATCGCCGCCTTTCATTATCTGAAAGCCGATGGGGAATCCAACGGCAAAGTCGCTGCGGTAGGGTTTTGTTACGGCGGCGGGGTTTGTAATGCCATGGCCGTACGCCTGCCTGACCTGGCGGCGAGCGTGCCGTTTTATGGCCTTCAGCCGAGCAGTGGTGACGTGGCCTGGATCGAAGCGCCGTTGTTATTGCACTACGCCGGCCTGGACAAACGCATCAACAAGGGCTGGCCCGCCTACGAGGCGGCCTTGAAGAAAGCCGGCAAAGACTACACCGCTCATATTTATCCGGGCGTTAATCACGGCTTCCATAACGACACCACGCCCCGCTACGACAAGGCCGCCGCCGAACTGGCCTGGGGCCGGACCATCGATTTCTTCAAGCAGACTCTTAGATGACCAGGGCGTTGAAAAAAGGCGCCGATCACAGTGTGCAAATTCCCCGCGATCTGGACAAGATATTCGACAATGAAAAAGGCGTTATGGGGAAACCCAAGTAGATGGCCGGAATACCCGCCACGGCATTTCTGGTGCTGGCGTTGTTTGCCGGGCTGGCCCGGGCCGAACCGCCACCGGTGATCGCGGCGGCGTCCAGCCTTCGTTTTGCGCTGGCCGATATCGCCCAGGCTTTCAAAGTCCAGACCGGGTTGAGCGTGCGGTTGTCTTTTGGATCGTCGGGCAATATGGCCCGTCAGATTGCCCAGGGCGCGCCTTACCAGATGTTTTTATCGGCCGATGAAACCTATGTGCGTGATCTGGCGGCGGCGGGATACTTGATAGATGGCGGTAAAGTCTATGCCCACGGAAGGCTCGCCCTGTTCAGGGCCAAAGGCTCGCCCTTGCGCTCGGTGAAGTTTCCGGGTGGCTTCCGGGCGGCTTTTGCCGAACCCAGGGTCCACCGCCTGGCCCTGGCCAATCCGGCCCATGCGCCTTACGGGCGGGCGGCAAAACAGGCTCTGGTTTACGCCGGGCTTTGGGATATCGTTGAACCGTCGCTTGTCTATGGCGAAAATGTTTCCCAGGCGGCCCAGTTCGCCGCATCGGGTTCGGCCGATGGTGGCCTGATTGCTTATTCTCTGGCCTTGAAACTGAAAAGATCGGGAAAAGGCGATTTAAGCCTGGTTCCAGCCGACTGGCACCGACCCCTGGGTCAGCGTATGGCCCTGGTCAAGGGTGCGGGCCAGACGGCGGCCAAATTCTATGCTTTCCTGAGCACCCGGAAAGCGCGAACATTGCTCTCTCAACATGGATTTATGGAGGCCGGACCGTGAACTGGATGGCGCTGGAATTGTCCTTAAAGCTGGCGGCGTGGACAACGGTGCTGCTGCTGCCGGTGGGAATTCTCGCAGGGCGTTTTTTGGCCTGGCGGCAATTCAAATCCAAGCCCGTTGTCGAAGCGTTGCTCATGCTGCCCCTGGTGCTGCCTCCTACGGTGCTGGGGTTTTACATGCTGGTCGCCATGGGCGGATCATCGATAATCGGCCAATTCTATATGGCCTTGTCCGGGCGCACGTTGGTGTTTTCTTTCGAAGGTCTGGTCGTCGCCTCGATCATTTTCAACCTGCCATTCGCCATCCAACCCATGCAGCGGGCGTTCGAAGCGATCCCGGTCGAAGTGCGCGAGGCCGCCGCCTGTTGTGGCCTGAAACCCTGGCGCATTTTCTGGCGCATCGAACTGCCCCTGGCCTGGCCCGGCATTCTAACCTCCCTGGTGCTGACATTCGCCCATACCATCGGCGAGTTTGGTATTGTTTTGATGGTCGGCGGCAATATCCCCGGCGAGACCCAGACCATTGCCATCGCCATTTATGATCAGGTCCAGGCGTTCGACAACGCCTCGGCCGGGCTGATGTCGGCGGTGTTGCTG
>CBFDVE010000426.1:0-2377 GCA_965613205.1 uncultured Rhodospirillaceae bacterium | reverse complement strand
TGGACCTGGAACGCCATCGGCAAGGCTTCCGGTGCCTGGGGCTTGTCCGCAGACGCGCCTGAATCGCAAAAAGGCTTTTTGCTCAACCATTTGATTTCCGAACAACTGCCGGGCCATGCCGACGGCGATCATATTTCCAATTCCGATCCGGTCACCGGCCAGGCCGCCTGGTTCGATGTGCGGGTCAAGGTAACCAAGGCCGAAGCCCCGGACGACGAGGCCAAAAGCTGGCCCCAGTTCAAGACCTTGCACAGCCTGCCCGGCATGAAGGCGTTTAGCGGCAAGGTTCGCCGCTTCTTCGCGGGCCACGGAGAAGGCCAATGAGTGATACCATCGCCAAACAACTGGCCCTGGTCATCGACCTCAACACCTGTGTCGGCTGTCATGCCTGTGTGACCAGTTGCAAGGAATGGAATACCTCGGGCTGGGCCGGTTCCATGACCGACACCAATCCTTATGACAAGGACCCGTCGGGAGTGTTCTTCAACCGGGTGCAGACCTACGAAGCGGGCACCTTCCCCGATACCGAAACCATTCATTTCCCGAAATCCTGCCTGCATTGCGAAGACCCGCCCTGCGTGCCCGTGTGCCCCACCGGGGCTAGTTACAAACGGGCCGAAGACGGCATTGTTCTGGTCGATTACGACAAGTGCATCGGCTGCAAGTATTGTTCGTGGGCCTGTCCTTACGGGGCGCGGGAATTCGACGAGGAAAGCGGGGTGATGAAAAAATGCACCCTGTGCGTCGATCGCATTTACGACATGAGTCTGCCGGAAGACCGGCGCAAGCCGGCCTGTGTTCTGGCCTGTCCGGCCGGGGCCCGGTTGTTCGGCGATGTTACCGACCCGGACAGCGAGGTTTCCATCGCCATCCGTGAACAAGGCGGCTATCAGTTGATGCCCGAATGGGGCACCCGGCCCGGTAACCAGTATTTGCCCAAGCGCAAGAGCAAACGGGTGATCCACGAAGACGAACTGGTGCGGGCCGATAATCCGCTCAGGAAAGAAGGCCCCCTGCCGACCCCGGACCGGGACGCGCCGTCCCTCGACGACGTTACCAGTTGGTAGGAGAGAGACCATGAAACCCGCCTTTTCCGTGATTTTCCTGACCACCCTGATCGGTGCCGGGCAAGGCCTGTTCATGGCCCTGGTCGGCGGCCAGTTGTATTGGGTCATCGGGGCCACCGGGGCCCAGGAAAGCGGCGATTTCTACGCCTACGGCAGTGCGCTGGCCATGGTTTTTTTGCTTGCCGGGCTGATCGCCTCGTTCTTCCATCTGGCCCACCCGGAACGGGCCTGGCGGGCGGCCAGCCAGTGGCGCACGTCGTGGCTGTCGCGGGAAATTATCGCCCTGCCCGTGTTCATGGGTACGATTACCCTATACGGCGGCCTGCATTGGCTCGACTGGCGACCCGTGCTGGTCACATTCGGTAATCTTAAAGACCTGGACCTGACCCTGGCCACCGGATACCTGGGCGTGATTGCCGCCATTGCGCTGTTCGTCTGCACCGGCATGATCTACGCCTGCATGAAGTTTATCCAGGAATGGGCCAGCCCCCTGACCGTGCTCAACTACGGCCTGATGGGCACGGCGTCGGGCTTCGTGCTGGCCGCCGCCTACGCCGCCGCCATGGCCAGCCCGCTGGCAGACTTCTTCACCTCTGCGGCCCTGACCCTGACCATTCTGGCCGGGGTCGGTCGATTGTTGGGTCTGTGGCGCATCGGCAACATCAAATATCTATCGACCCTGCAGACGGCGGTCGGAATGCAGCACCGGAACCTGCGCCAGATCAGCCGGGGCTTCACCGCCGGGTCCTTCAATCTGGTCGAATTCTTCCACCCCGGCGGCCCCGGCCTGCTGCGCCTGTTGAAAGTGGTTTTCCTGCTCGCCGCCTTCACCGTGCCGATTATCCTGCTGGTTCTGGCGGTCAGCACCGGGGCCTCGGTGCCGCTGCTCATTATAACTTTTGCCATCCAGTATGGAGGCTTGCTGGCCGAACGCTGGGTCTTCTTCGCCGAAGCCAGCCACCCGCAGAATTTGTACTATCAGAAAGTCGCCTAAGTCTCAGACCCCGGCGCTGATGCCGAATAACAGGTCCGGCAGGTATTTGATCACCGCACCGATAGCCAAAATCCGCAATATGTGGATTGCGGCAAGTTGAATATCGGGAACCTGCCTGGTTCGCGGCGATGGCAGCCTCTGATATGGCCAATATTTCGACCGCACCATTTCTGCACCGACAATTGCCCAGGATCTTAAACGCCGTGGATGCGGCGACAGGGAAAAACTATCCGTCGCGTGGCACCCTTGCTTGCGCTTTCACTAGAGCATTTCCGAGATATTATGAACCATTCTGACCCTGTTATTTTGTTTCGTG
>CBFDVE010000425.1:0-2380 GCA_965613205.1 uncultured Rhodospirillaceae bacterium | reverse complement strand
TGATTTTTTCCGGCAATTCATCGGGTAAATCATCCGTGGTTAAGTTTCTCTCCCTAACCATTAAATCATCAATCCCCAAGTCAGCCGATCTGAGAAAATTCAGCACATTATTTCTGTTATCAGTCTCGATACATTGTCTTGTCGTGTAGCCCGCAGAAAGCCGCGTGATCGATGTAAGGACACGCAAACGATCCTTGAACCAGGAAAACGGATCATGCAGAGCCACAGCATTTAACTGCACCGCCGTCGATAAAAATAGCGCATTGCTGCGAGTGCTTTCTAACCAAACTTGGCGGCGTCCCTTCAGGGAAGGGTTGATATACCATTCATATTTGTCTGCTTTAGCATCATAGACCCGTTCGAACCAACGCTGGGTTCGCCCTCCTTCTGGCGAGGCAAATAGCCATTCATCCCGTACGCGTTCTTTATCGACGGAAAAGCCGTACTGGAAACGGGTATTATTCTCGACGAAAATAACTTCGAATTCACACGGTTCGAGCGAAGAAGTTTTTGTTAATTTAAAAGGTTCAACAGAAATTGAATCTCCTTCCTGACCATCTTTTGCCGAGGAGAGCACAAATTCCTGAACAAATTCAATTGCCAGAATCAAATTGGATTTGCCTGAAGCATTCGGACCATAAATCGCCGTTGACTGAAGCAATTTTGGTGTGAATTTATAATCTGTATCAACAGTGTGCCGATCCTTGGATTCCCTTATCGAACTTGGCACCATTGAAATAGTCTTGCGCTCCAAGAAGGAAAATGTGACGATATTCTGCGTTAATCTCAAGTTATTTGATGTTTTTCTTGATTAAAATCTAAATATGGGACAAAATGCTAAAATTAGCCCATATGTAGAGGAGTGCAACGCAGTGACCCGCAAAAGAGTATCTGTCACACAAGAAAGTGATAGCGGTCGAAATGAGCGATTTCATGACAATTACAACGGGAACGACATGACGCGATGCCAGTTCGTTCAAGAAATTGACACCGGCAATTACGAAAACTATCACGTAAGAAATGTGAATGGCCTCGCGACACCCGTTTCCAATCCAGACGGCACGAAGAACAATAACCTGGATTAGGGGTGTTTTTAGTCGGCTACTAACAGTTTCCGGCAATGGCGGCGAAATCGTCGGGCTTTAGGCTGGCCCCACCGATCAGGCCGCCGTCTACATCGGCCAGGGCCAGCAGCTCGGCGGCGTTGCCGGGGTTCATGGAACCGCCATAAAGCAAACGGATGCCATCGGCCATGTCCTGGCCCAGCAGAGTGGCCAGTTCGGCCCGGATGAAGGCGTGCACTTCCTGCACTTCGTCGTTGGTCGGGGTGCGACCGGTGCCGATGGCCCAGACCGGCTCGTAGGCCACCACCGTGTTGGCTGCGGTGGCCATTGCCGGTACGGAACCGGCGATCTGGGTCTTGACCACATCGAGGGTCTTGCCGCCGTCCCGCTCGGCTTCGGTCTCGCCGATGCAGATGACCGCTATCAGTCCGGTTTCCTGGGCGGCAATGGCCTTGGCGTTGACGCTGGCGTCAGTTTCGCCGTGATCCGTGCGCCGTTCTGAATGGCCGACCAGAACATAAGAGCAGCCCGCATCAGCCAGCATCCGGGTGCTGATATCCCCCGTATGGGCACCTTTTTCGGCGACGTGGCAATCCTGTGCGCCCAGCTTGACGCCACTTCCGGCAATGGCCTGGCCGACCGCGCCGATCAGGGTGAAAGGCGGGCACACCAGCATTTCGAAATTTGCACTGTCCTGAGACTTCATGAAATTACCGACGGCCGACGCCAGGGCGGTTCCATCCGTTTGCAATCCGTTCATCTTCCAGTTTCCGGCGATCAGCGGGGTTCTCGGTGCGCTCATGGGATGATAATTCCTGTGCTACGTTGGCGGCCCTGAAAATTCGCCACAGTCCTATCACAGGGGCCTTGCCTTGTGAATTCGAAAAAGCATGGTTGCGGGGCGATGGCGGCGCTTCTATGATGCCGCCGGTCAATCGGAGGCGGTTTATATCTCCGGTCAAGACCGATGCTATTAACAGAGATAAAGACCACTTTCATGCTGGAAGCCATTCGCAACCGTTCGAGCGGTATCGTCATTAAGGGACTGCTGGCGTTACTGATCCTGAGTTTTGCCATGTGGGGCATCGCCGATGTTTTCTCTCCCGGCGGCGGCGACACCGCGAGCAGACCCTCGGGAGTGTAGATCTCCTGACCGAACTGGAAGCCCACGTGGGTCGCACGCCCCTCGCTGCCGACGCCCGGCAAGAACGACGCGCCCTCACCGAACCGTCGCAGCCAGTTGCCTCCCGAGAGCTCCGCCACGTCCGTCGTCACCCACCCGACCGCGAGCCCCGACGAGTATCGATTATCATTCC
>CBFDVE010000424.1:0-2383 GCA_965613205.1 uncultured Rhodospirillaceae bacterium | reverse complement strand
TCGCCGATAGCGCCAGGGCCGCATTCACCAGCGACTGGATGTTCGTCCTGGAGCCCTGCGATGACCGCTTGCCTTTTAAGTATAGACGCCGTCTCGACGCCAGGGTGCGGCGATATCTCAATGAAAAACGTATCGGATTGCGATAAAACAAAGCCATGAAACAGGTTCTCATCAAACAGGGGCAGGCCGTGTTGTCCGATGTTCCGGCGCCGACCGTCGAACCCGGCGCCGTTTTGGTCAGGGTCGATCATTCCTGTATTTCGGCCGGCACCGAACTGGGTGGCATGCGCTCCAGCGGCCAGCCGCTTTGGAAACGCGCCCTGGAACAGCCCGAACGGCTGCGCCAGGTGGTCGATCTGGCGCGCCGGCAAGGTGTCACGGCGACCCGCAAAATGGTCGAACGCAAAATCTCCCAGGAAACACCCACCGGTTATTCCGCCGCCGGCACGATCATCGAAGTCGGCTATGGTATCGATGATTTATCCGTCGGGGAGCGTGTCGCCTGCGCCGGCAATCAATACGCCTTCCATGCCGAAATCATTCGCACGCCCCGTAACCTGACGGCGCCGGTTCCGGACCTTCTCGATTTTGCCGCCGCCAGCACGGTAACACTGGGGGCCATAGCCCTGCAGGGGGTGCGCCGTCTTAACCCCACTTTGGGCGAAACATTCGCCGTCATCGGGCTTGGTATCCTGGGTCAGTTGACGGCGCAGATATTGCGCGCCAACGGCTGCAAGGTAATCGGCATCGATCCCGACGCCGGCCGTGTCGCGCTGGCCGTAAAGGGCGGGATGAACTGCGGTATAGAACCTGATGATGCGGTCGCCGCGGCGATGCGGCAGACCGGCGGCATCGGCGTGGACGGAACCATCGTCGCCGCCGCGACCCCGTCCGACGATGTTATTTCGACGGCCTTTCTTATGTGCCGGCGCAAGGGGCGGGTGGTCCTGGTCGGTGATGTCGGCCTGGATATCCTGCGGGCCGATGTTTACGCCAAGGAACTGGATCTTCTTATTTCCACCTCCTACGGGCCGGGCCGCTACGATGCCGCCTATGAAGAAGGCGGCCTGGATTATCCGATAGGCTACGTGCGCTGGACGGAAAACCGCAACATGGCCGCTTACCTTGACCTGCTGAGCGGCGGCCGGGTCGATGTCGGGCCGTTGATTTCCAGCACCGTTCCGCTCGAGCGTGCCCCGGGCGCGTTCCGCTCACTCGAAAGCGACGACCGGCGGCCGATGATTGTCCTGCTGGCCTATCCCGGTACAGGCGATGAGCCGCCCCGGCGGCGGGTCGAAATGACGGTGCAGAAATCCGCGCGGGACGGTAAAATTCGCCTCGCCGTCGCCGGGGCCGGGAATTTCGTCCGCAACCTGCATTTGCCTAATCTGGAAAAGCTGTCCGATCTTTACCGGCTGCGCGCCGTTATGAGCCGCAGCGGCCATAACGCGGTCTCGACGGCGAAGCAGTTTTCCGCCGATTATGCGACTACCGATTATGCCGAGCTTCTGGCTGATAAAGATACGGACGCGGTGCTGATCGGCGCCCCGCACGATGTGCATGGCGAAATGGTCCTGGCGGCCCTGGCGGCGGGCAA
The DNA here is from genome assembly GCA_965613205.1 of uncultured Rhodospirillaceae bacterium. Lineage (GTDB taxonomy): Bacteria > Pseudomonadota > Alphaproteobacteria > Rhodospirillales > JABHCV01 > CAZZKE01. The sequence goes on along the minus strand of CBFDVE010000424.1, from coordinate 786 downwards.
GCATGTGTTGGTGGAAAAACCGCTGACCCTTAACCGGGACGAACTGGACGCCATCAAGGCGTTTTACGATAGCCGTGGTGAAGATGGCGGGCCACTGTTGATGACCGGCTTTAACCGGCGGTTTTCGCCGCTGGCCCGCAAAACCGCTGAAATATTGGCCAATCGCGGCAATCCGGCGATCATCAACTACCGTATGAATGCCGGCTATATCGCCGCCGATAATTGGGTGCATGGGCCTGCCGGCGGTGGCCGCAACATCGGCGAGGCCTGCCATATTTATGATCTTTTCACTTTTCTGACCGGCAGCCGTGTCGTCGATATATCGGCGAGGCCGATCCGGCCGGCGACCAGTTTCTACCGCACCGATGACAATTTTATCGCCACCCTGACCTTTGAATGCGGTTCCGTCGCCACCCTGACCTACACGGCGCTGGGCGATAAGTCTTACCCTAAGGAACGGATGGAGGTTTTTTGCGACGGACGGGTTTTTGAATTTGATGACTACCGGGCCCTTTTTATTCATGGGGCGAAGAAGGAAAAGCATGTCCTTAAATCCGCCGACAAGGGCCACATGGCGGAACTGCGGGCATTCGCCGGGGCGATAAAAAATGCCGCCCCATGGCCTATTCCGTTTTGGCAGCAATGTCAGGCGATGGAAATATCCTTTGCCATCGAACGATTCCTGACCGCCGGCGGTTCACCAGATGTTGAGGATAAATAATGGCCCGACAGCTTAATTCCCAAGTCCAGGACTACTGGGAGCGGAAAACCTGCGGCACCGGCGGC
>CBFDVE010000423.1:0-2399 GCA_965613205.1 uncultured Rhodospirillaceae bacterium | reverse complement strand
GCGCATAGCGATTGACGAAGGCCTCCAACAGACCAACAGAATAAGGCAGGTAGTTCTGTCCAGAAAAACTGTTGTTTATCTGCACCAGCCCAACGGTGCGGCGAAGCTTACGCGCTTCAAACCGGGTATCGGAAGATGGCCGGTTATCGGAAGGTGAATTGGTATCAGCGCGCATGGAACAAGGTCATTCGATAACAAAGATAAAGATAGTGTCCAAAATCTGTCGACCAATGGCTACCGGCGAGATGTTTTGATTCCAAAAACAACCCGATGATGGAGTTTCTGTTTTTCGTCTTTTCAGGGGAGACCCGCAAAACTACACTCGAAAGTTTCATGGTATACTTCGGAGCTAATTGTGAAAAAAGAAGGCGCTTTAATAGCTCATGTTCCGGTCACGCAGATAGGACTGAACAGCCCGGATATTATCGATGATCTGGTTGCGCGAGAGGGCCTGGCCCCAGGGCGCATTTTTCTCGTATTCAAACGGCAATCCGACATCTTCCCGGTCGCCGAAACGGAACAGCAAGTGGGCATGTTTGGAAAGATCATCGTCGATACTTTTAATGCCGTACCTGGCGGCATCGCGATAGAATGGCGAACCGGGAACCGGGTCGAAGCCAGATACGGCAACAAAATCAGGCTCGATATCTTCAAGGAAAGTAATCGTCCGATCAACAACTTTTGCCGACTCGCCGGGCAGCCCAAAGATCAGGCAGACCTTCACCTTGATGCCGTATTTCTTCAAAAGCTCGATGTAGCGCCTGTTGTCGTCAATGCTCCTGGAGGGTTTGTTGGCGATCTCGATAACCTTGTCCGAATCGACACTCTCCAGCCCCAGCGCTACTTCCCGAAGGCCGCTTTCGGCCGCCAGCCTGACCATTTCCTCGCTGCCCAGCGGAACACTCTGGCCGCGCCAGATAATGCCGCTGTCGCCGATCGCCGTTAAATATTCGATGGCGTCTTTATTGTTGACCGGAATACAAACTTCATCGCGCAGGTTGACGCCCTGCACACCGTACTCGCGCTTCAGGTATTCAATTTCCCGGCGAATTTGTACCCCGGTACGGTATTCGAACTTCGGTGGATTGTTATAGACACAGAAATTACAGCGAAAACTGCAACCGCGCGAAAAATAAGCCCCGGTTCCCGGAACGCCGCCATACATCTGGAAGTGCTTTTCGTTAACCACCCGGTGGGCGGGAATGAAATCGCGGCTGATAACCGGGTATTCGCTGAAATGGCACCGGCGATCGGAACGGTAATATTTTTCCGGTGTCTTGCCGTCGATAATATCGTTTACCGCCCGCACCATGGTATCTTCCGCCGTGCCTTTTAGGACGACGTCAAGATGCTCGGCGCATTGCTCCGGCATATGATCTACGTGTGTGCCGCCGGCGATGTGAATGCTTTTCGGGTACAGCGCCTTGAATTTACCGACCAGTTCGTAAATCTCGAAGGCATCGGCGGCCTTGTTGATCCAGTAAACGTAAATATCGCTTTCCGGAAGTTGCCCGCCGTCTTCACGCATATCGATAAGGGCGACATCATGGCCGGGAAACGCATCCCGCAGAACCGTCGCGTAATACAGTTCCCACAACGGTTGCAGCTTCAATGGGTCGACCCAATAGCACCAAGTGGGAACCACCAGCCTGATCGATGCCATGTCTATATTATCCGATGCTTCATAACAATTACGTCCTTATCCGCGCGTGACACCGTCTTGACGGGTTTGGCGGTACCAGTTCATGGTTTTCTTCAGCCCTTCTTCGAGCCCGGTCGATGGTGCGAAATCCAGTTCTAATTTGGCCCGCCGATTGTCGAACCGGCGCTTTGAAATGCTAGTCGGCTTATCCGTCAGATGCACGACTTTGGCGTCGCTATAACCATCCAGTTTCAATAACACGGACAGGCATTCATTGACCGTATGAGTTTCCCCGGCGGCAATATTATACGCGGCGAACTGGCGGTCTGAATTCAATCCGGCGATTACCGCCAGCGCCACGTCTCCGGCATAGATCAGGTCGCGGGTCTGTTCGCCGGTACCCCAGATTTCGATGGGGTCTTCGCGGTCGACCACCCGGCGAATAAATGATGGCAGGAAATGCGCCGTTTGCTCATCGAAGTGATCATATTCTCCGTACACCATGGATGGTCGAAGCACCACCACCGGCATGGGTCTTGCGATCTTTTCGGCGTACCATCGGCACTGGGTTTCAATATACCGGGTCATCCAGCCGATGCCATACCAGCTTTCCGGGGGATCTCCCTCGAACATACGGCCTTCATCGAGAATCCCCGCCAGCGGCGGAAAGCCGGTGGTGCTCGACAACCAGACGCACTTTTTGCAACCGGCCCGGTAAGCGGCCTCCAGGGCGCCGGTGGCGATACGCAGATTGCCC
>CBFDVE010000422.1:0-2420 GCA_965613205.1 uncultured Rhodospirillaceae bacterium | reverse complement strand
GAGCAAGCCCATCTACCCCATCAGAATGGTTCATAATAACTCGGAAGCGCTCTAGGAACGGCCTTCGATGTAGGGCAGATAGGCGCGATCGATGCGGGCGATATGTTCGGTCAGCCAGCGTTTCAGAAAATCCATGACTTCATCGATGTTGATCGATGCCACGTCGATCTTGCAGGCGCTGGCCAGGTCGCGAACGACCTTTTCGATCTCTCGATGTTTCTGCATATGGTCCGCCGCATCAGGGTAGTCGCTGTTCAGAAATATGCCTTCTTCGCGGGCAAAGTGAAGTTCAATGTAATCGATCAGACGCTTGAGAGTCGTGTTTATCTGATTATGGGCATCTCCTTTCTCGACGCTATCATAAAAATCATTGGTGATTGACACCAGAGTCTGGTGGTCCAAATCGATGTCCGGATGGCCAGTCATATACTCGTCTTTCCAAACGATGCGCATAGCTTTCCCTGAAGTTATTTCCCCCGAGGGCTATAAATGCAGTGAAGTACGAATAGAAGTCAATGGCATCTGCGCAAAAATAAATCCGCGACTTCCTGTTGACTATGTCATGATCTTTGCTGACATTCTTGCCACATTCTTCAAACGTAATTCGGACTAAATCATGGGACTGGAAAACATCGCCCGAATGACGTTTTATGGCCGCATCCGCTGAAATCAGGTTGCTTAATTGCCAAAATCGGTAACGACCGAATTTCACCCGTGCCAATTTGGTCCGTTAGCGCCTTGCCGGGCATCTTTTGGTGACCACCATTGGGGCGCTGGCCGGTGGTTATCTGTCGCGAAATTTTATTTCCGAATCGTCCGCCTACGGCATGATTTTTTGGGCGTTCTTCTTCGCGATTATCCTTCTGATAACGATACGGTACAGAAAATCATTTTTCGCCCGTTTTAGAAATCGGTGATAATTCGGCCCTGTAAATCATTCATGCCGTGCGTGCCGCCATATTCTCTAACGTCGGCGTTTTTTCTTCTTGCTGGGTTTCCATTGGCCGGCCCCGGCCCGGCTGGCCGCTTTGGGGGCGACGCCGGATCGGTCCAGGCCCAGTTCGTGGGCTTCCAAACGGCGGATTTCGTCACGCAGGCGGGCCGCTTTCTCGAATTCCAGGTCGGCGGCGGCGCTCCTCATGCGTGTGTTCAAATCTTCCAGCACTTTTTTCAAATTATGGCCGACCAGATTATCGGCCCCCGATACGCCCGTATCGACGGTCACATAGTCCTGTTCGTAGACACTGTGCAGGGTATCGGAAATGGTCGAGCGGATACTTTCCGGGGTGATGCCGTTGGCGGCGTTGAAGGCCTGTTGTTTTTCCCGCCGCCGGTTGGTTTCACCGATCGCGTAATCCAGCGAATTGGTCATCTTGTCGGCGTACAGAATGACCCGGCCGTTGATATGGCGGGCGGCCCGGCCGATGGTCTGCACCAGCGATGTTTTGGAGCGCAAAAAACCTTCCTTGTCGGCGTCCAGTATGGCCACCAGGGAACATTCGGGAATATCCAGGCCTTCCCGCAGCAAATTGATGCCGACCAGCACATCGAACGCACCCAGGCGTAAATCACGAATAATTTCAATGCGTTCCAGGGTTTCGATATCGGAATGCATGTATCGCACCCGGACCCCGTGATCGTGCAGATATTCGGTCAGGTCTTCGGCCATGCGCTTGGTCAGGGTGGTCACCAGCACCCGCTCGCCGCGCAAGGCGCTTTGCTTGGCCTCTTTCATCAGATCGTCCACTTGCGCCTCGACCGGGCGGACAATACACAAGGGGTCGATCAGGCCGGTCGGTCGCACCAGTTGTTCGGTGAATACCCCGCCCGTGCGTTCCAGTTCCCACGGCCCCGGTGTCGCCGATACCAGCACGGTCTGGGGCCGCATGACATCCCATTCCTCGAATTTCAAAGGCCGGTTATCGACACAACTGGGCAGGCGGAAGCCGAATTCGGCCAGGTTTGATTTACGCGCGAAGTCGCCCCGGTACATGCCGCCGATCTGAGGCACGGTGACGTGGCTTTCATCGACAAACAACAGCGAGTTTTCCGGCAGGTATTCGAACAAGGTGGGTGGCGGCTCGCCCGGATTGCGCCCGGTCAGATAGCGGGAATAGTTTTCGATGCCGCTGCAAAAGCCGGTGGTTTCCAGCATTTCCAGATCGAACGTGGTGCGTTCCTGAATGCGCTGGGCCTCGATCAGCTTGCCCTCGTTGGTCAATTGCTCGACCCGCACTTTCATCTCGGCTTTTATTTTGGGGATGGCCTGCAGAAGGGTCGGGCGCGGGGTCACATGGTGGCTTGATGGGTAGACCGTGACCTGTTCCAGGATCGCCACTTTTTCGCCGGTCAGGGGATCGATTTCCCAGATCGCTTCCAGCTCATCCCCGAACAGCGACAACCGCCAGGCCCGGTCTTCA
>CBFDVE010000421.1:0-2428 GCA_965613205.1 uncultured Rhodospirillaceae bacterium | reverse complement strand
TTAGTCGGCGTCGCCCTGAAACCGGGGGACGTGCTGTTTCTTGACAATTCACGAGTCGTTCACGGCCGCCGTTCGTTCCATGCACATTTTGACGGCTCGGACCGCTGGTTAAAGCGGATTAATCTGACCCGTGATCTGGCCAAATCCCGGGCTGCCCGTAGCGATATATCGGCCCGCCTGATATTCTGAGCGAGGGAATACTCCATTATGACCGAGGAATTGCTATCCCTGATGCCGGACCAAGATAATGAGAGAGCCTATCTTGGCCGTAACATTCTGGAATTGCACACCAATATTCTGACTTACGGGATTAAACCGGTCTACGAAACGGATTTCGATGCTTACCGGAAAACAGTCGTTGCGTTCTCTGACCGAGGGACAATAACCGGAGTGTTTGATTCAAAAAGATGCAGGATTGGCCCCGATAACGGTTTTTGGATAAGGGGCCTGGATGAAGCCGGTCGTACCGTCCATGCACAAGCCATGCGCTATGATGACTTCGGCAAAACCACGCTGGCCCGGCACTGGCGGGATAATCTTGATTTATTCGCACCGACGGGAATGAACATCGATATCGAGAAAACGAACCTTGTCACCGCCCCGGCCTCGCATGAAATTTCCGGCGGTGTTTGCTATCACGGCGATTTCTGGATGGGTAAGGGAGCGCGAAAATTCGGCCTGGCACCGTTACTGTCGCAATTGGCGACGCAACTGGCTCTGGTCAGGTTTGCGCCGGATTTTATTTACTGCCTGATCGTGCCCAGAATTATCAAGAAGGGATGGGCGGCCCAGCAAGGCTACCTGCATTGCCATCCGTGGGCACCAAGTTGGCACATTGGTTTGGGTTACAGGCCGGGAACTCGATGAATTATGGCGTTCCGGGAAGCGCGACGGGGGCGTTGTGAACATGTTCGGACAGGCAAACCAGCACCGGGGATCCGTCATGGGAAACGCACCGGGTAATTAGCCGGGCATAATTAAGCCATTCCGGTTCGACCCCATCCCGGAAGATCAGCGAGCGGACATGCTGGTAACGAGGCTCGCCAGTGGCCCAGATTTCATCGTAGGCGCTGCTGATTCTGCTGACGAAGTTTTCCTCTTCCGATCCCTGGGCCTGATTTAAGGGTTGACCCAAGGCACCCCGCGCCCATTCACTTCCATACATCTGCATCGTGAAAGATTGAGTACCGATCCAAGTAAAAACGATTTCATTTTCCTTGCTGTCAGGGCGATAGATCATGGCTTTTGTCAATATCTTGGCCAGCGTGTCGTTTGAATATCTGTCAAACCGCCCGCCGGAATGCCTATAACACTCAAATCCACTTTTGATGAGTGGCGAAGCATCGGCCGTCTCCGATACCGGCACTTCCCGAATCCGCGTCGGGTAAAGAATGTCGATATCCCGGATCGCTTGTACTTGTCCGATCCTGGTAATCGCTTGCCCAGGGGTCAAACCAAAGTCGCTGGACCACCCATGAAAACAGAATTCCAGCGACACGGGTAAATCTTTACGGCTATCCGATAACCGGCTGATTACCGCCTCAAGAGCTTCGGTAATGACGCACGCCGAGTCCCACTTGACGTTAACTCCGGCAATAGTTACCGCCAGCCTGACTTGACCCAGATGCCGCATGTAAACGGCGTCGAAGGATTCATCGAGAGTGCTGGAAGAGTGAAAATCGCCGACATCGTCGACCCACCAGACCCCGATCTCAAACGGGTAAATGGCTTCCGGTTCCATCAATTCGTTTGCCACCTTAGTTTACCCCCGGTTTTTGTCGCACCTCGTTACCAAACAGAGACTTCCAACGGATGACCTAGTATCCAATATTTACCCGCCGTAGTTCAATTACAAAAGCCAACTCTGTTTGCTGCCAAAAACATTGATACCAAGGAGCATAGATAATGACCACCTGGTTGGTTACAAATAACCATGCACAGAAAAATAGATATCCGGGCTCGCCGGCTTTGGTACATGGCCCGCGTCCGCCTGGAACGAAGGTTGCTGAACGAGAACCAGCGAAGCTCCATTCACGGTGAGCGGCGGCAAAAATCGAAGCTGCTCCACCATATTTTCTATTATCTGCTTCGGTTGAGTTCTCTGTACGCCATCGGCAAAAACAACGCCCGGGCGTTCCAAATTCGGCAAATCGAATTTTTCTTTGCCGACCTGCCACCGGCCTTCGATGGGTACAGGATCCTTCACCTGAGCGACCTTCACGTTGGTCTGCTGACGGGCCTGGTGACGGCGGCGGCCGACAAATTTTCTGAATTGTCACCGGATCTTGTCGTCATGACCGGCGATTATCAAAGCCGGAGCACCCCGGCGGCCGGGATCGCGGCGAAAGAGGTCTCCCGTTTGCTATCCGCTGTCGATCGCGATATCGACCGGCTGGCGGTGCTCGGCAATCACGATGCCGGGGACATG